>WRNL01000045.1 GCA_009776625.1 Methanomassiliicoccaceae archaeon
CCGCCACAACAGGGTATGGTGGCTGTGTCCCCCTCACAGAACACCCGGATCGGGCGGTCTGGCGACCGCCAATGAGAATTGAGAAAATGACCAATAGCTGAGAAACGCGGCATACGATACTTTAGCTGGTATCAAAAAGGAGCGTATGCCACATGAGGTGCATAGGACTGGACGTACATAATGACACGATTTGTCTGACGATGCCGCTCTGCGGGGACGCCCGCCGTCAGAGGTAGTCGCCGAACAGCTCGGACGCCTTCCCCTCGTCGATCCCCAGCGAGCCGACCCACCCGGCCCAAGGCATGTCCATGTCGGACCTGCCCTGCATGTTCTTCAGGTCCCTGCCCGGCAGGGCGATGTCGCCGGTGGGCGTCCAGGATCCGTGGGACAGCGGTATGAACCGGTTCGGGATGACCCCGACCCTCGCCAAAGCGTCCAGGATGCCGCGCCGGGTGTACACGTCCCCCTGGACGGTCTTCGACCCGGCGAGCCTTTTCTCGAACTTGCCCGGGGTCTCGTCGCCCGGGGACGCCCGGAGCATGTCGAACAGCCCGGCCAGGACGGAACGGTCGTCCGCGGTCGGCGTCACCGGCCGCACGCCTGCCAGATGCCGGAGGTTCAAGTAGGCGTACATAGGGTCGGAAGAATAGGCGTTGCCCCTGTAAAGGCAATATTGGAGGTACGAATCGTTTTGGAACTTAGGCTTGTCGTCAGAGCTACAGATCCAGCAACAGGCGAACGGCAGCCTCTCCTCGTAGCTGTGGGGGCGCAACGTGTCCAGATAGTGCCATGCCGCCAGGGCGGAGCGGCCGCGGGGATAGCTCCCCCCTACGCCTGCGACGAACGCGTCCAGGCAGCGCTTCTTCGAGAGCGCGGGCTCCCCTTTGAGCGACGACAGCTTCTCGAGGACATCTTCATGGCCGGAGAACCCGACGATCTCGTTCGCCTTCCAGCCATAGTCAGCGAGCAGCTTCCTCTCTTTTTCGGACAGGGCGGCATCCGAATAGAGCCTGACCCCACGTTTCCTGTCGTACTCTCCACTGTCATACTTGTAAAGCTTGACCAGCGCCCTCATGACCTGGGGCGTCATCGTTCCCTCTGACGACATGATGATCTCTCCAGCTGTTCTGTGTATCGTTACTTTCAACGCCCTATTTAGCCCCTTTGTCAAGGATGTGTGGAACCCGGCCCGCCTGGGAGGTGCGGTCAGGGGCGTGCCTGCGGGCCGCCGGGCGCGGCATGCCTGACGGGGCGGATGTGCTGCACCACGACCCTCAGCCTCCCGTCCTTGTAGTACGGTATCGGCTCGCACTCGTACTCCCCGGCCGCGTTCCTGCACTTGAACCTGCACCCGCACCGCTTCGGCCCCCCGACGGTGTTGTTCGCGGGGCAGCTGTCGCAGCAGCAGGTGGCCCCGAATATCTCGTAGCACTTCGAGCCCACCGCCCCCTCGACGTGGACGTCCAGCCCGCGCTGGGCGGCGCGGTTCATCCATATGACGTTCCGCTCGGAGTCGTTGATTATTATCATGTCGTCGACCTGGTCGAGGATCATGTTCAGGAGGCTCTCCGCGGAAACTTCGTCGGTGTCCATGATATGATGCAATTGCCTTGCCGCATAGATAATGGTGACGGCGGGCGGGACGCATCCGCCTTCGATTCTCGTAGCGGCCCTGCGGATTCCATAACTAAACCAGGGGAAAATCAAGTTACCGTCGGCTGGAACGCAAAAAAACACAGCCAGTTATGGACAGGGTTTTATACGGATAGATAATACGACCCTAAAATGTGCTATGATGTCGTCGTTATCGGCGCCGGGCCAGGGGGACTAACGGCCGGCATATACGCTCGATCGAAGATGATGAATACCCTAATACTCGAGGCGGGGCGCGTCGGCGGGCAGCTGACCAGCCTGTACCCCGAGAAGGGGGTGCACAACTACCCCGGCTTCGAGACCGTCCAGGCGAGGAAGCTTTCCGACAGGCTGTACGCCCAGGCGGAGTCCATGGGCTGCGACATCCATGAGAACGAGAAGGCCGTGGAGATAAACGACGGCGACGAGGAGCTGGTGGTGGTCACCAAGAGCGGCGCCTACCACGCCAAGTCCGTGATCGTCGCTATAGGCATGGGCAGCTTCCACCCCAAGAGGATGGACTGCCCCGGCGAGAAGGAGCTCGAGGGGAAGGGGGTGACCTACATCCTCCCCGTCAAAGAGGAGCTCGTGGACAAGAGGGTGGTCATGTTCGGCGGCGGCAACAGCGCGATAGAGATGGCCCTCATCGCGGACGACGTCACCGACACCACGATAGTCCACAGGCGGTCGGAGTTCAGGGCGGACGAGAGCAACGTCAGCGCCCTCGGCGACAGCAACATCAGGACCGTCATGGGCGCCAGCGTCGTCTCCTTCAACGGGAAGGACGCCCTGGAGAGCGTCACCCTCGACCAGGGCGGCAAGGTGTTCGACGTGCCGGCGGACCTGGCGGTCATCAATATCGGGATAAACTCGGACCTCACCGACCTGAAGAACTGGGGGATAGACCTGACCTCCGAGGGGCTGGTGAAGGTGGGCTTCGACATGGCGACCAACCGTTTCGGGATATTCGCCTGCGGGGACGTGGTCGACTACCCCGGGAAGTACAAGCAGATCATAACCGCCTGCGGGGAGGCGGCCACCGCGGTCATAAACTCGTACAAGTTCGTGAAGAAGCCCTATTGGGCGTGAAATTGTTTTCTCAGCGGGTGTCCCCGCTGTTGGTTTGAGGGTGACCGCCCGGTCACTCCACTATGGCGTCCGAGGGGCACTCGTCAACGCAAGCTCCGCAGTCGATACATTTGTCCTGGTCGATGACGGCTACGTCGTCGCAGACAATCGCTCCCTCGGGGCAGGCATCCACGCATGCGCCGCATGCTACGCACTCTGCTTCTATTACTTTCGGCATGGTTTAAACACCTTGGCCTGGTAGCCTGTTGAAAGTATTTTAACGTTTCCGATGCCCTCTGGCACGCCGGGCGGCCCGCCCGGCCACCCCCCTCCTGTCAGCCTGATTTATACTGCCATGCGCATGCCCTCCCATGGATGTCCTCAGCGGCATTGTGCTCACGGCGGACGGCCTCGTCGAGGGGTACGTCTGCGTGGAAGGGGGGGTCGTCACGGCCGTGGAGGAGGGGCGCCCACCGGCGGAGCCCCTCGCCTCCGGCCTGGTCACGCTCCCGATGGTCGACTCCCACACCCATTGCGCGGACGGCGGCCTGCCGATACCGCCGGGGATCACGCTCGAGGGGCTGGTCGCCCCGCCGCACGGGCTCAAGCACGCCTACCTGGAGGGGCTCGACGACCGATCCCTCGAGGAGAGCATCGCAGGTTATGCGGAGGCGTCCCGCAGGAACGGCATAGGCGCCTTCATCGATTTCAGGGAGGGCGGCGAGAGGGGGTGCCTGGCGCTCAGGAGGGCCGCCCCCGCCGCCGTGGCGCTCGGCAGGCCGGTCGGCGGGGAGCACGACCCCGAGGAGGGGTCCCGGATACTCGACGTGGCGGACGGCATAGGCCTCTCGAGCGTGTCCGACATGGATCCACGGTACATGGAGGCGGTGGCGGACCAGGCCAGGGAGAGGCGGAAGATCTTCGCCCTCCACGCCAGCGAGAGGCGGCGGGAGGACATCGACCTCGTCCTGTCCCTCGACCCGGCGTTCGTCGTGCACATGACGGCGGCGTCCGACTCCGACCTGCTGAAGTGCGCCGAGGCGGAGGTCCCCATCGTGGTCTGCGCCAGGTCGAACCTGCGCTTCGGGAGGGCGCCGCCCGTCAAGAGGATGCTCGACTGCGGCGCGGAGGTCGCCGTGGGGACTGACAACGCGATGTTCGGCGGCCCCGACATGCGGGCGGAGGCGTCCGCCCTCATGGGCGTCCTGCTCTCCCAGGGAGGGTCCGAGGAGGACGTCGTGGGGCCGATGCTGGCCAACGGGAGAAAATTATTATATCCGGGCAACAAAATCCACGTCTCGCCCGGGATGCCGGCAGACCTCGTCGTGCTCCCCTGCCGAGGCGGGGAGGGGATGGGTGGCGTCCTGCGCGACAGCGGCCCTGTGCTCAGGTACGGGCCAGGGAGGATGTGAGCATATGAGTTTCAAGAAAGTACTCGTTCCGACCGACGGCAGCGAGTTCACCAAGCACGCCGTGGACATAGCGATCGAGCTGGCCGGGCTGTCGGGGGGGAGGGTCACCGCGCTGTACGTCCTCGACAGGACGGTCTACGCCAACTCCCCCATGGACACCGCGCTGGTGAACGTGTACGACGCGCTCGAGAAGGAGGGCGCGTCCGCGACCAGCTACGTCATGGAGAGGGCCGGCGCCGCCGGCGTGGAGGCAGAGGAGAAGCGGATCGAGGGCGTCCCGGCGAAGGCCATACTCCAGGAGGCGGAGGACGGCGGCTACGACGTGATCGTGATGGGCTCCCTGGGGAGGACGGGGATATCCAAGCTCCTGATGGGGAGCGTGGCCGAGAAGATTGTGCAGAACGCCAAATGCCCCGTGATGGTGGCCAAATCGCCGGCGGCCGCTAAGGAATGAGCCCGCGCCAATCAATGGCCTTAATTACCTGGAGGCGAATAACCCGCCAGTACCGCAGGGAGGCCACCATGCTTTTCCCTTGGTAGGAAAATCAGAGGTCGGTTCAGGATGAAGACAGTGGCGGACATTATGACTGCGGCGCCGATAGTGGTGGAGGTCCCCGGGAGCCGCAGCGACGCGATCAACATGATGGTCAGGAACAAGCTGACGGGGCTCCCCGTCGTGCGCGCCTCCGACGGGAAGCTTATGGGCATCGTCTCCAGGCGGGACATATTCAAGAAGTTCGACGAGGATCAGCTGTCGCTTATAATGAAGAAGGAATGCATAACGATAACCCCAGACGACAGCATCGTCGACGCGGCGAAGATATTCGCCCACAAGAGGATACACAGGCTCCCCGTCATAGAGAACGAGAGGCTCGTGGGGATCGTGACCCCGACCGACCTCCTGAAGGAGGTCAGGGGCATGAAGACGACGATGACCGCGGAGGACGTCATCAGGACCACCTGCGTGACCGCGTACGAGGGCGAGCCCCTGGCGTACACTGTGGCGGCGATGAGGGTGAGCGACGTGCCGGCGGTGCCGGTGCTGGACATAAAGGGGAGGCTGGTCGGGATACTCACGGACCGCGACCTCTTCAGCGACCAGACGGTGGACGCGGAGGCGATGCTCCGCCTGGGCATAGAGGACTCCGAGCTCGCGGGGTACAGGAACGTCCTCCCGCTGTTCTACGCCGCGACGGACAAGTACATCCCGCCCGAGACGACCGTCAGGGACTACATGGTGAAGGACCCCCACACCGTGTTCAAGAAGACCCTTCTGAACGAGGTCGCCAGGGTTATGACCGAGAACGACTTCGGGCAGCTCCCGGTGCACGGCACCAAGGACGACCTGGTGGGCATGATCTACGACGTGGACGTCCTATGCGCTCTCGCGGGTAATGACCATGGCCAGTGACTTCGACAGCCTGGAGATACTCGCCCTCTGCAAGCGCAGGGGGTTCATATGGCCGTCCTTCGAGCTTTACGGGGGGGTGGCGGGGATGTTCGACTACGGCCCGCTCGGCCTGAGCATGAGGAACAACATCGTCGACGTGTGGAGGGACATATACAAGGGCGGGGAGGGCTTCGTCGAGATCGACTCAGAGACCGTCAACCCGAGGGAGGTGTTCAAGGCGTCCGGCCACGTGGACGAGTTCGCCGACCTCGTGTCCTATTGCGCCGGCTGCGGGTCCGCCTTCAGGGCGGACCACCTCGTCAAGGACCATTACGAGAACGCGGACGTGCTGTCCCCGAGGGAGCTGGACGCGGCCTTCGCGGAGCACGGCATAAAGTGCCCGGACTGCGGGGGTGATCTCGGCCCCGTCGAGGAGTTCAACCTCATGTTCAAGACGTCCATAGGGCCGGGGTCCTCCAGGGTGGGCTACCTCAGGCCGGAGACGGCACAGGGCATATTCGTCAACTTCCCCAACCTGTACAGGCACAACCGGGACAAGCTCCCCCTCGGCGTCATCCAGACCGGCAGGGGCTACAGGAACGAGATCGCGCCCAGACAGGGCATGATAAGGATGAGGGAGTTCAACATGATGGAGGTCGAGCTCTTCGTGGACCCCGACGACAAAGGCTGGAGCAGGTTCCACGAGGTCGAGGGCGAGACAATCAGGCTGATCCCCAACACCGGCGGCGGGGAGGTCACGATGACCGTCGGCGAGGCCGTCGAGAAGGGCGTCATAGCTAACAGGGTCCTGGCATACTTCGTCCACGCCACGCAGCGGCTGCTGGTCAGGGTCGGGGTGGACCCTGCGAGGCTGAGGTTCAGGCAGCACCTGCGCGACGAGATGGCCCACTACGCCATGGACTGCTGGGACGCCGAGGTGCTCCTGTCCTTCGGGTGGGTGGAGGTCACCGGCATCGCCGACAGGGGCTGCTGGGACCTCTCGAGGCATGCCGAGTTCTCCGGCACGCCGCTGACGCATTTCAGGATGTTCAACGAGCCGAGGGAGATGGAGGTCGAGAGGGTCAGGGCAAAGCACAGGGCCCTCGGCCCGAGGTTCAAGGGGCAGGCGAAGGCGCTCGGGGAGCTCATAGAGGCGGCGCAGCCCTCCGACGTCAAGGACGGGAGGCTCGCCCTGGCCCTGGACGGGGAGGACGTCGTCCTCGACGGCGAGTTCTTCGAGGTCGTCAGGACGAGGGAGAAGGTCTCCGGCGAGAGGGTCGTCCCCCACGTGATCGAGCCGTCCCACGGCCTGGACAGGATATTCTACTCGGTGCTGGAGCACTCCTATGCGCACGACGAGGCGGAGGGCTACACGGTGCTGAGGCTCGCGCCGGAGGTGGCCCCGGTCAAGGTCGGCGTGTTCCCCCTCATGGAGAGGGACGGGCTGGACGCCCTCGCCGCCGAGATCTACGCCGACGTGCACTCCCCGAGGATGGAGGCGCTCTACGACGGCTCCGGCACCATCGGCAGGAGGTACGCGAGGATGGACGAGATCGGGACCCCCTGGTGCATAACGGTGGACTACGAGTCCCTCGACGGCCCCGACAAGGGCACGGTGACGATAAGGGAGCGCGACACCACCGCCCAGAAGAGGATACCGGTCGCATCCGTGAAGGGTGTCCTGGCATCCCTGTTGTCGGGGATGCCCTTCGGGGACCTCTGAGCCTATACGTATATAATNCCTTCCAGGGAAGCCCCCAGCGGCGCGCCGCACGCGCCCCTGCCCCGCCTGGCGGCGCGGCGGCGGCGGCCGGCGCACGCCGCCGGGCCATGTAGCGAACCAACATTTATATCCGCAACAGCCTGTATTCATTGACAGTGAGATGATGGGAGTAGAAGACCTAGAAGATCATAAGAAACTGTCTATTTTGAGATCGCAGCTTAAGGGGATAACCGTCAAGGAGACGATGATGGCCGAGTTCCCAACCGTCGACCCGGAGGACAAGGTCTCGGAGGCGCTCTCCAAGATGAGGGCGTCCGGTTTCCAAGAGATACCTATAATCGAGGGCGGCAACTACGCCGGGATGATAAGCTACGGGACGATACTGAGGAAAGGCAACATCGCCCCCGACACGAAGGTGAAGAACCTCGTCCGCAACCTCCCGACGGTCGCCCTGGACACCGAGATGACGAAGATCGCCGAGCACATCGTCGCCAACAACTGCAGGCAGCTGGCCGTCCTGAACGGCAAGAAGGTCATCGGGGTGGTGTCGAGGAGCGGCCTCACGAAGGTCGCGGCCGGGATGAAGATCCTCAAGGACATAAAGGTCTACGAGATCATGACCGCCCCGGTGGAGTCCGTGACGAAGAGCGGCATGCTGGACGACGCCATGGAGATCATGAGGAGGCTGGACGTCAGGACCGTGCCCGTGGTCGGCGCCGACGGCGCCCCGGTGGGGATAGTGGGCATGAACGAGATCATCGACAACCACTGGAAGACGGACACGAAGAGCTTCGGCGACTTCAAGAAGAGCGCGAAGGCCCAGATCTCCATCGACGGGGTCTATGCGAGCGCGGTCGTGACCATAGACTGGGACGAGACCATGGGGTCCGCCGCCGCGCTTATGGAGGAGCGCGGGATATCCACCCTCCCCGTCGTCGAGGGGAAGGAGATGGTGGGCATCATCACGGAGTACGACATAGTCGAGCTGATATCGGCCAGCAGGGAGAGGGAGTCCCTCTTCGTGCAGCTGAGCGGGCTCGACGAGGAGGACAAGATGTACGCCGACTCCATGTACGCGGACATAGAGGCCGGGATGAGCAGGGTCTCCAAGATGTACAAGCCGGAGTCGCTGATCATACACATATCCAGGTACAACGAGGAGGGCGGCAGGAAGAAATACAGCCTGACCGCCAAGCTCTTCATACACGGGACAGTGGTCAACGCGAAGGAGGTGGGCTGGGACATCGTCAAGGTCAACAACGACCTTATGAGGAAGCTGGGGCAGCTGGTCACCGCCATGAAGGACTCCACCGTCACCCTGCGGAAAAGGAAGAGGTGACCGACGGCGGACATATGCGGCAGGCCTCTGACGGGGAGGAATATCCCGTATGGGGGGGCGACTCCCTCCCATACGGGCGGCCACGCCTATGCCCGCGCCACACCCACGCGCGTGCCTCGGTTTAAACAATCCTATTCCGGATAAAACCGATGATCCTCTCGCATCTCTGCACGGCGGCGGCGGCATCCTCCCCCACTATTTCAAGACCGAAAGGATACCTCGGCGTTACGCTGTACGGATTCAGATACTCACAATCAGCAACGATGTCGTCAAACCCGTCTGCGACCTCCCCACATAAACGGACGAGGCTCTCCAGGCTATGGGTTTTTGGCGGCTCGCAGCCGCTGAACAGTAGAAACGCTTTGAGAGCTTTTTCGGAGGCTTGCTGGCAGTGATAACAGATGATTTCCACTTGCAAGGGGGGGTGGTCCGACAGGATATGGGCTACTCTCAAATCGTTATCGGCATACCTAAGCCACTCATCGACGATCATGTCACCCATATAATTTCAATCCGTTGGTGAATACTTCTTTTTCGATTGAATACACGTCTTTGTACTTGTTAAATTTGCTTTCGCTTCCGACCAGCAGATCGATGGGTCTTTTTCTTGCCGACCGGAGCGCCGCGCTGACCTTCCGTGTGGCGTCCAGAGGGCGCAGCGTGCCGTCGGGGATTACGACATAGATGTCGTAGTCACTGTCTGCTCTCTGAGTTCCCATAGCATGGGAGCCGAAAAGATAGATTTGCAGTGCGGGCACCGTGGCAAGGATGATGTCCTGTATCTCTTTGATCTCGTCGGCAGTCGTCATGGGAACCTCCCCCCCTCTTGTTTGATTGTTGTTGAAAAATATAATGCCTCTGCTGGTATAACTGTGTTTCCTGATTCTCAGCGGTGGCCGCCTGACCGCCCTGTTTGGGTGTCTTGCTGAGGGAGGCGCGGCCCCCATCCCCTGTCGTGGCGGTCGGTCGCGCCATGTCATCGGGGGAAAACCTAAGTAGCAGCCCCCTCGGGCACCATGTTCAGGCGGCAATGCGACCCACAGGGGGAATTACGAAACACAGTTGCTTGTATGAAGTATGTTTCCTCGTTTCCGGGAACAACCCGTGGTCCATTTCCATCACAACATGTGAATGCCCTGCGAAGTATCAGGTGCCGGGCTTTTCGAGGCCGCATTGCGACTGAAACGGAAACTGAGGCGGGGACCGACAGAGGCCTATCGTCCACGCCGCTTGCCTCATAACCTTTTTTTATATCATCCCGATTGACTGTCCGTTCAAAATGTCGCAGTACGATTCAGTCTCGGTCGAGAAGCGCTGGCAGAAGATGTGGAAGGATGAGGGGATCTACCGTTTCGATCCCGCGTCCGACAAGCCGGCGTACAGCATCGACAACCCCCCCAGGTACACCTCCGGCCCCCTCCACCTGGGGCACGCCACCGGTTACTCGCTCATAGACTTCGCGGCGAGGTACAAGAGGATGAGGGGGCACAACGTGTTCTTCCCCCTCTGCTTCGACGTGAACGGCACGCCGATCGAGGTGAAGGTCGAGAAGAAGCACGGCATCACGAAGCTCGACCTGCCCCGGGAGGAGTACCGGAGGCTCTGCAGCGAGTACGCCAACGGCTTCATCGACGAGATGACGCGCCACTTCGAGATACTGGGCGAGAGCATGGACCCCACCATCTACTACCAGACGGACGCCCCGTACTACAGGCGCATCACCCAGCTGTCCTTCGTCGAGCTGTTCAAGCGGGGGCTGGTGTACAAGGGGGACTACCCCGTCAACTGGTGCCCCAGATGCATGACCGCCCTCGCGGACGCAGAGGTGGACCACAAGGACAACACGACCAAGCTGAACTTCGTGAGGTTCGAGGCCGAGGGCGGCGGAGACGTCACGATCGCGACCACCCGGCCGGAGCTTATCTGCACCTGCAAGACGGTGGCCGTCCATCCGGACGACGAGGGGAAGCGCCACCTCGTCGGCAAGGGGCTGACCACCCCCATCTACGGGCGCAAGATAAAGGTCATCGCCGACCCCAAGGTCGACCCGTCCTACGGGACTGGCAACGTGATGATCTGCACCATCGGCGACAAGGACGACCTGGAGTGGATCATGAAGTACCGGCTCGAGATGGAGAAGGGGATCGACGAGTCGGGGAGGATGACGGCGCTCGCGGGGAAGTACGAGGGCATGCCAGTGAGGGACGCCAGGGCGGCCGTCATCGGCGACCTCAGGGACATGGGCGCGCTGTTGAAACAGGAGGACGTCGCCCAGCAGGTCTCCGTCTGCTGGAGGTGCGGCGAGCCGGTGGAGTACCTGCAGGTGCCGCAGTGGTTCCTGAAGACCCTGGATTTCAAGGAGCAGGTGCTCCGTAAGGCGGACGAGGTGAACTGGCACCCGGAGTTCATGAAGATAAGGCTGCGGGACTGGGTCGACTCCCTCGAATGGGACTGGGTGCTGAGCAGGCAGCGCATATTCGCCACCCCCATCCCGGTCTGGGAATGCGAGGGGTGCGGCGAGGCGGTCTGCGCAGAGGAGGGCCAGTGCTACGTCGACCCGACGATAGACGCCCCTCCCGTCGACGAATGCCCGAAATGCGGCGGGAGGCTGGCCGGGTGCACGGACGTCTTCGACACCTGGATGGACTCGTCCGGGTCCAGCCTGTACAACACGTTCTGGAAGAGGGA
>WRNL01000046.1 GCA_009776625.1 Methanomassiliicoccaceae archaeon
GCTTGTTTTATAAGCGGCCCCGCCCATAATGGACACGGTCTGCGTTTCTCTGTTTCAGCGAACTGATATCGCAGACCAACTTTTAATACGGGCGGATTTGATACACAGTATCATACGCCTTGCTTATTCCCGCCACGATCTTCACCTCCAGGCACTTCACGTCGGCACTGTCGTAAATGTCCCTTTCCTCCTCGACCCTCATTCCTGCGGACAGGGTGAAGCCGCTCGACAACAAGATTGTGAAGATTCCATACGCGCAGCACAATGCGATGAACCCCATAGATGCCACGGACAGCACTCCGCCCCAGTCTGAGACAGGGTTCATTGTCATCAATTGCAGGAACACAATCGACGCGAAGGCGATAAGGACGCCTATCGACTGTAGCAACGTGTTCTGGCGGTCCGACGCAAGGCCGAGCTGTCTCCCGATGTCCTCTCTCAGAAGCGACAAGGCCCCCTTGTCCTCAGTCTCGAAATGTGCGATGGCGTAACCGTCGCCCCCATGCCACGTTTCCTCCGAGGCTACCGCATCGGAGGTGGCATCGATTGGCATTTTCTCTTTAATTTCTATCACCGGTTTCTTCACGCACCTTTCGATATAAAAAGCGAATGAGGGGGTCACCGAATCGAGTGAAAGTGGACTTGCCGAGCCCCCTAATTTGCATGAGTCAGGGGCAAAACTTGCAAAAAAGAGGGCACTTTAAGACTCCTATTTCAGACCAGAGCGCTCTTGTGTGCCGCCCATTCCACCCTCTGGCGTTGGATCGTTCCTTTTTCATGTTCATCTTTCGCCCACTCCTTCGGGAACACGCTCTGAACGAAAAAGGCAATCACATGTGCAGGGGGGATTGGACGGCACGGTCGCCTCGTCGGTGACGGGCCTTAGCGGGAGGGATTTAAACCATGACCGCGATTAGCCCGTAATGACCTTGAGGCTGCCGGAGCACGACCACTGCAGGGCCTGCGGGGACCCTGTGCCGTTCGAGCAGGCGTACTGCTCGGAGGACTGTTACTGGAAGGACCAGGCCAGGATCAAGAAGGAGAGGCGGGACAACATCCTTTTCGCGGTCCTGACGGTGGCGAGCGTTTCTGCGATCGCGGCCGCCGGGATCCTGCTGTGAGGCGTCAGCGGACGCGGCCCAGGGCGGACACGACCCCGCCCACGTCATGCACCCTCAGCACCCTCGCGCCGCTGCCGGCGGCCGCCCTGCATGCCTCTGCGGTCGCCTCGTCCGCGCCCATGCCGGGGTAGCGGTGCGAGAGGAACCTCTTCCTGGACGGCCCCACCATGACGGGCCGCATGCCGCCGATCCAGCCGCTGTTCTCTATGATCGCGGAGTCCTGCTCCGGGGTCTTCCCGAAGCCCACCCCGGGGTCGAGGATGATGTCCCTCCCCCTGACCCCTCTCTCTATGGCGCGCTCCGCCCTCTCCTCCAGGAACCTCCTGATGTCGCCGAGGGCGTCGCCGGCCATGGTGTCCGTCGCTAGCGTCGCCGGCGACCCGTGCATGTGCATTATCACGACGGCCGCGCCGTTCGACGCTGCCACGCGGGCCATGGCGTCGTCCCTCAGCCCCCAGATGTCGTTGATTACGGCCGCGCCGGCCCACACGGCCCTCTCCGCGACGCGGGGCTTGGCGGTGTCCACTGATATCGGGACGGTAGCGGTGGAGGACAGGTCCCTGATCACCCCGACGACCCTGTCCAGCTCCTCCTCCTCCGAAACGGGGGCGGCGCCCGGCCTCGAGGACTCCCCGCCCACGTCTATCATGTCCGCCCCCTCGTCGATGAGGCGGTACGCATGCTCGAGCGCGAGCCTCTTGGATGGGTGGGCGCCCCCGTCCGAGAAGGAGTCGGGGGTGACGTTCAGTATCCCCATAACCAGCGGGCGGCCCGACGGCCTCAGCCAAAGGTCGGAGGGATGCGCCGTCATAGGTGTGCGTCGACCAGCTCCGTCAGGTCCATGACCTTGACCTTGCGGCCGCCGGCCGCCGATGTCAGGTTCCCGACGCAGAACGGGCATGCGGTGACGATTATGTCGGCGAAGCCCGCCTCGTCCAGCCTCGTCGACGCTATGTCCTTCGCCTCCTCCGGGTACGCCGACCTCACCCCGCCGCCGCCGCCGCAGCAGTGGCTCGCGGACTTGTTGAACTTCATCTCCTTGTAGTCCAGGTCGGGGAACTTCTTCAGCACCTCCCTCGGGGCGTCGTACACCTTGCAGTGCCTTCCGAGATGGCACGGGTCGTGGTAGGTTATCTTCACATTGCCGAGGGGCTTCAGTTTGAGGTCCTGCTTCGCCAGGTACTCCGACATGTGGAGCACCTCGAAGGGGACATCCACGAACTTGGGGTACTCGGTCTTGAACATCCTGTAGCATCCCGAGCATGAGAGCACCAGCGTCTCTATTCCGAGCGCTTTTATCGCTTCCACGTTCCTCTTCATCAGCGCGACGCTTTTTTCCTCGTCGGCGCCGATCCTCTGGAGCACCGAGCCGCAGCACACCTCGTCGACAGTGGTGAAATCCGCGCCCAGCTTCTTCAGGATGGAGAGGGACGCCGCCGCTATCTTCTTCTCTCTGTACGTGGCGGTGCATCCTGCGAAATAACCGATCTTCGCCTTGCGCGGCTTCATGCCGAGGGTGTCGGCCACCGACTTCTCTTCCGAGTACGGATTGTTGTACTTCTGAATGCTGTCCACGATGGCCTTGTGCTTCGGCAGGATGTGGCCGTTCTTCACGAGGTCGGCGCGGCACAGCTCGATTATCTCCACTATGTCCACCGTCGACGGGCAGCGCCTGTTGCAGTCCGCGCACGTTGTGCAGGTGTACATGTTCTCCACCACGGAGTCGTCCGCCTCCAGCTGCCCGGTGAGGAGCCCGTATGTCTGGATTATCCTCCCCCTCGACACCGCCGAGTCCCACCCTATCGACTTGAACGACGGGCACACGCTCTTGCAGAAGCCGCACATCGTGCAGGTGTTCAGCGCATTCTTCACCTTGTTTATCTTGTCTGTCTCGAAACCGCTCATATCATTCAACCCTGGGTATCGTCACGCTGCCGTCCATAAGCACAATCACCTTCGCGTCAGGCTTCTGCCTGAGCGCCTCCCTCACGGCGGCGTCCGCCGTGGGGAACGGCGTGATGTTCGCCGCCCTTATCATCTCCGGGTCCAGGTCGGTCACCGCCCATATCTCGGCCCAGACCGCTATCTCCGCCATCTTTGCCGCCTTGTGGTACCCGAGCTTGTACTCCTTGCTCAGGTTCTCGAGCACCTGCCGGGGGTCCTTCGAGGATGACAGCTGGGTCAGGAAAGTGGCGTGTCCCACGCCCTCCCTGCACTTGGACACCATTATTATCTTCCCGCCCTCCTTCAGCGCCCATTTCCCGTTGTCGAGGGCCTTCTGGGACTGGTAGAGGTCCACGTCCATGGGGTACGGCGCCACCGACACGACGATGTCCGCCTTCTCCGGTATGGGGACGGAGAACACCTGGTTCGCCCATTCCACCGCCTGGTCGAAGGCGGGGTTCAGGCTCCCCGCCGCCACTTTGTATATGTGCTGGTGGCGGTCGAGGACCATCTGTATGGAGAAGATCCCCTTCCCTTTCACGACCTCCAGGGCGTCCATCATGTCCTCGTGCACGGGGTTGCCCTCGAGGACCAGGGACTGCGCCTCCCCCCTCATGGCGAGCTTGTGGTTCGTTTCTATGGTCAAGTACGACGCCACCCCGGGGAGGAACGACTTCCTGCCCCCTGTGTAGCCGGCGAAGTAGTGGGGCTCGACGCTCGTTATTATCACGAGCCGGTCCGCCTCCACCGCGATCCTGTTGACCTCCATGGGGGTCCCGTTCTTCGACACGCCGAGGTTGACGCACTCGGACTTCTTGGCGTCGTGGGGCACTATCCTGTCCTTGAGGTACGCATAGTGTTCCCCGAACACGAAGTCGTACTCCTCCTGGGTCATGTCCCTGTGGGTGCCCGTCGCGACGAGGTACCTCGCCTCGCGGAGATCCATCCGCTTAGACAGCGCGTCGAGCACCTTCGCGGTCGGCGTCGGCCTCGTTCCGTCGTTGACGATGAACACTATGTCCTTCCCCCCCTCGAGGAACTTGGACAGGGACCCGTACCCTATCGGGTCGTCGATGGACCGGTTGATGACGTCGTCGGGGTCCCCGCACTCCACGTCCATGGGGTAGAACGTCCCGATGTAGTTCTCGTCCGGGACCTCCGTGCTCTGGATCCCGTCCTTGCCGTACTTGATGTCTATTTTCATTAGGAACCGTTCAAGTGCATTGTCCGCTCTGATATTAATTATTTTTTCGCGGCGACTGAATGGACATGTGCCCGCCGGCCTGAAATCGGCGGTCGCGTGGCGGCGGCGCAGTGACCATGGGGGGCCGTCCTGAACTGGTGACACGTTGGAAACCGTGCTTCTTTGCGGCGGCCTCGCCGATGCGCCCCGCCCTTTCCGTGTACTCCTCAGGCATCAGCCCCTTGGTTCCCCCATATATGCCGAGCTGGATCCCGCTGACCCCCCTCCCTCTTCAACCGACTTATCCGTACTCATCCTCAACCACCTCCATGGGCGGATGTGTCCCGATCAGGCCGATAGCCGTTCAAGATGTTATTCGCACCGGTCATCTTTACTGTTTGGGCATAACCATGGGTAAATATGGTTGACGTGGCGGCATAGAATCATATAACGAGGGGCGTATTACATGTATTACATGAACCGCCGGTGATCGCATGGAGTTCCGAGACATCCTGGAGAAATATAGGCGGGAGTTGCCCAATGAGAGCGACAAGGGCCTCCGGTTCGAGCGCTTGATGCATGGGTGCCTTCTAACGTATGGGAGATACGCCCTGCAGCCCCACCGGGCCGAGGTCGTCGACGCGGCGCACGAGTATTTCAAGGCGAGGAGCCGCGGGAAATTGATAACGGCATGCGGCACGGGCAAGACGTTCGCCGCTTTGAGGATCGCCGAGGATCTGCCGGAGTTGGAGCTGTGAGCCCGCTGGAAGGCCTGTTGATGGCCCCTTTGAAGGAGGTGGGGGAGAGGGCGCTGATCGACGGCATTATGAGCATCATCCGCCGGCCGCCCGGCCTCGGCCCCGGTGACGACGCCGCCCTCATCCCGTTCCCCGGCGGGGACATAGTCGCCTGCACCGACAGCGTGACCTTCAAGAGGCATTTCCCCAAGGGTATGACCTACATGGAGTTCGGGTGGACGGCCGCCGCCGTCAACATAAGCGACCTGGCCGCAATGGGCGCGGAGCCGATAGGCCTGCTCGCCGCCCTCACGATGCCGCCGGAGCTCGACGCCGCCTCCCTGTACGACCTCATGGTGGGGATGGACAGATGCGCCGGGTCCTTCGGATCCTACATATACGGAGGGGACACCAAATTCGGATGCGGGGCCGTCTCCTGCACGGCGATCGGTTCTATGAACGGCAGGACGCCCATGCTCAGGTCCGGCGCGAGGCCCGGGGACGTCGTGGCGGTCACCGGTTCGCTGGGGTCGGCGGCGGCTGTGTTCTTCGCGATGGACAGGGGGCTCGACTGCCACATCTCCCGTTCCCCCCTCATGGCCCCCGCCCCCCGCGTCGCGGAAGGCGTCGCCCTGTCGTCGTCCGGCGCGGTGACCTCCTGCGCCGACCTGTCGGACGGGCTCGCGGAGGGAGCGAGGAGCATCTGCTGGGCAAGCCATGCCGGGATGGATATCCACATGCCCTTCCTCCCGGAAGGGGACGGCGTGGACCTCGTATCGGCCAAGTCCGGGATCCCCAAAGAGGATATGATGCTGTACTGGGGCGGGGACTACGAGCTGCTGTTCACCTTCGATAAGGATAAGAGGGACGTCCTGTATGACCTTGACGTGGACTTCTCCATCATTGGCATGGTGACGAACGACGATGGCCCCTACATCAACTACGAGGGGAGAAGAGAGGCGATGGGACACGGCAGGCATTAACCCCAACATAGAGGCTAGGCACTACCACCGGGAGGGCGACGGGTACGCCTGCGACCTGTGCCCGCACAGGTGCAGGATATCCCCCGAGGGGTTCGGGAGGTGCCTATCCAGGAAGGGCGAGGGGGGCAGGCTGATAGCCAACAACTACGGGAAGGTGTCCTCTTTCAGCGTCGACCCCATAGAGAAGAAGCCCTTCTACCACTACTTCCCGAAGACCAAGATATTCTCCATCGGGGGGATCGGGTGCAACATGTCCTGCAGGCACTGCCAGAACTACGCCATATCCATGTCGCCGTCGGGCAGGAAGCGGACCACCTACGAGTCCCCCGAGGAGATAGTCGCCTTCTGCAGGAAGGAGAGGTTCGACGCCATCGCCTTCACGTACAACGAGCCGGTGATCTGGTTCGAGTACATAATGGACATAGTGGAGGAGGCGCCGGACCTCAGGTGCGTGCTGGTCAGCAACGGCCTTGTGTGCGAGGAGCCGCTGAGGGAGCTGTGCGCGGTTACGGACGCCATGAACATAGACATCAAGGGGTTCACCGACGACTTCTACACCAAGGTGTGCGGGGCCCACCTCGACGACGTGATGAGGTCGTCGGAGATAGCGTTCCGGGAGGGGGTGCACCTGGAGCTTACGTACCTGGTGATACCGGGGTACAACGACTCCCCCCTCGAGATAGAGCTGTTCTCCTCGTGGGTGCGCGACAGCCTCTCCCCGGAGACCCCCGTCCACTTCTCGAGGTTCCACCCGGATAACAAGATGCTGGACGTCCCCATCACCCCCTTGGAGACGCTGCAGATGTGCAGGGCGGCGGCGATGGGGAGCGGCCTCGACTACGTTTACGTGGGGAACGTGCTCTCCGACGACGCGTCGGACACGTACTGCCCGGACTGCGGGGCGCTCGTGGTCCGCCGCACGGGGTACCTCGTGGACCTAGTGGCGCTGAACGGCTCCCGCTGCGCCCGCTGCGGGAAGGGCCTCCCCTTCAAAAGATGAGGAACAGGGGGCTGCCGACGAGGACGACCACCGCCGTCGCGGCGGCCATCGGCAACAGGAACGGCAGCATGGGGGTGACCCAGACGTCCTCCCGCCCCGCCTCCCTGAGCCTGGCGTATATGCCGGGCATGTCCTCGTCCTCGGGGACCCTTATGCTCTCCAGGGAGCCGTCGACGATGTCCTCGAGGGGCCACACCTTGGAGGCCTCCGCCTCCGCTATCCCCATCCTGTACCCTGAGAGCATCCTCCTGAGCGGGACCCCCTTGCCGGCGTTCCTCGCCGCGAAGTAGGCCACCACCGGGACGGTCAGGACGGCCGCGACGAACAGGACGGATATCGACGGGACGAAGACCTGGCTGACGACCCCGTCCGGGATGCCGGCCAGCGGCAGGCCGAGGAAGCGCGGGTACACGGGGAGCATGACCGAGAGCGCTATCAGGCACTTCGCGTCCGCGCCGCCGCGGACGACGCCGAGGAGGTACATCCCCACGAACACTAGGTAGCACGCGGGCACGGAGGCCCACATCCTCATCACGTCGTCGGACATGTTCGGGTACAGGGGGACTATGAAGAGCAGGGCCGTCAGCGAGTAGAACGCCAACGGGTTGAACTCCCTGTCCCAAAGCACGTCAAGGAGTATCATCGCGGTGCCGGCGGCCAGGCAGACGTACTCCCACCTGAAGCCGGTCTGCTGCACCGAGAGGGCGACGGCCAGCACCAGCCCGGCGGCGCCCAGCACCGCCCAGTGCGCGTCGGAGGCCTCCCTCTTCCTCCAGTCGCTCAGGGCCGCCGACGCGAGCACGGCCATCGCTATGGCGAACGCCAGGATCCCGAGCGCCTCTTCCGTGTCCACGGCCCGTCAAGCGCGTCAACGGATATTATTTTATTCTCTTACCGGGTGTAGGCAGTCATGAGGAGGGCGGTAGCTCCAGCGTTGCTGATTGCCTTAGCGGCCGTGCTGCTGGTCGCCACGCCCCTGGCCGCCCCTGGATCGGCGGCCGCAGGGGACGTGGGCCTGGTCGCCTACGAGTACGACCTAGAGGTCAACGCGGGCTCCTCCGACGGCTTCAGGGTCGAGGTGGTGAACTACCTCGCCTATGTCGAGAACGACATCGGCAACTACAGGATGGTCTCCGTCAGCTTCACGTCGGCCCCTGGCGTGACCGTCTCCGTGGACGACGGCGACAGGGACTTCGTCCTGATGGGGCAGGAGCACCGGTCCATCAGCGTCACCGTCGACGTGGGGAGGTACGCCGCCGCCGGAGGGTACGAGATAGGCATAGTCCTGAAAGTCAAGGACCTCCAGGAGGGCTCCGCCGCCGTCGCCACGGACCCGGTGGCGGTGGGGATGACCGTGCTGTCGCCGCTTTCGTCAGGGGACGCGTACAACAGGATACTCGGCGTCTTCGAAAACCCCCTGCCCGAGCCCCTCGACAGCCCGCTGGCTTCCGCCGCGATATCGTTCGTGCTCTGGATGGTCATCGGGGCCCTCGCCGTGGTCGTCCTGATGCCGCTTATCCTCCGGGTCTTCGCGCACAACTACGAGGAGGAGGGCAAGAAGCTGAGGAAGAGCGTGAGGACGTTCGCCCCCTTCGTGCTAATCCTTTACGCCTTCGACAACAGCCTCCGGGTGTACGGCGCGCCCGAGGAGGTGATAGGGGCCGTCGAGAGCTGGTTCGAGATATTCTACATACTGCTGGGGGCGGTGATCGCCTGGACCGTTTACACCATATTCATCCAGCATGCGGTCTCCAAGATGTCGAAGAACAGGCGCGTCGGCCAGAAGGACGTGGACGTGGAGCCGCTCCTGCGCCTGCTCGGCAAACTGACCATCTCCGTCATGGCAGTCGCCCTTATGATGTCCGTCTGGGGCTTCAACCTCACTGCGATAATAACCGGCGCCGGGATAGTCAGCCTCGGGATAACGCTGGGCGCGCAGAACATACTGAACCAGTTCTTCAGCGGCATGGTCCTCCTGCTGACGCGCCCGTTCAAGTCGGGGGACCTGGTGAAGATCGGGGGCGGCAACATGATCTACAAGGTCTCGGCGGTGAACATCATGAGCACCGTGTTCGAGAACTGGGACAATGAGGAGACGGTGATAATGCCGAACAACATGGTGTCGTCGTCGGCGATAGTCAACCTGACCGGGGACGGGCTGATCTACAAGGTCACCGTGTTCATGAACATCGCCTACGAGAACGACGTGGACCTCGCGAAGGAGCTCACCAAGGAGGCCGCGATGGGCCACCCCAACGTGATAACGAACGGGTCTGTGAGCCCCCCGTCCGTGAGGGTGTCCGCGTTCCTCGACTCCGCGATAGAGCTCAGGCTCGCCTGCTACGTCTACGACTTCAACGACAGCGGGAAGATCAGCGGGGAGCTCAGGGAGGCGATATTCAGGTCCTTCAAGAAGAACGGCATCAGCGTGCCGTTCCCGCAGATGGACGTCCACATCGACCCCGCCCGGGGGGACGGCGCGGGGGAGGACGGCTGACCGCCGGGGGCGGGCGGCGTTTTTCGTTATCCTGCTGAGGGGTACATGGCAATTTTTATATCATAGTTTGGCTTATGCGCAAATAGTTTACGAAATCAGTCAATTGCGGTGATTCGATGATAGACAACCTTGACAAGCGGATAATGGAGATCCTGAGGAAAGACTCCCGCCGCCCCTTCGTGGAAGTGGCGAACCAGCTGGGCGTGTCCGAGGGCACGGTCAGGACAAGGGTGCACAAGATGGCCGAGGAGGGGGTGATCAGGGGCTTCACCATAAAGACCAGCTCCAAGAACGTCAAGGCCCTGGTGGAGATAAGGATAGACGTCAACACGGACACGGAGGAGATCGCCAGGGAGCTCGCCAGCTATGACGGCGTGACCGAGGTGTTCGAGGTCACCGGCGACCAGGACATAATAGCCCTGGTGGACGTCGACACGTCGCAGAACCTCAACGAGATCATAGAGAGGGTGAGGAGGTACGAGAGCATACTGAGCACCCGCACGAGGCTCATACTGAAAGAGCACTTCGGGGAGAACTGACATGTTCAGGGGCGTCTCGACGGCGATAGTGACGCCGTTCACCCGGGACAACAGGGTCGACGAGGAGGCCCTCAGGAGGCTCGTGGAGTTCCAGGAGGAGAGCGGCATAGGCACGATAGTCCCGTGCGGCTCCACAGGGGAGGCGGCGACGCTGACCCACGACGAGCACATGCGCGTGGTGGAGGTGGTGGTGGACCACGCCAAGAGGGCGAAGGTCGTGGCCGGCGCCGGCAGCAACTCCACCGCCGAGGCCGTGGAGCTGAGCAAGCGCGCCGAGGACATCGGCGTCGACGGCCTGCTGTCCATATCCCCGTACTACGTCAAGCCCACGCAGGAGGGCATTTACAGGCACTTCGAGGCGATAGCGGCGTCGGTCGGCGTCCCGGTCATAGTGTACAACGTGCCTGGGAGGACGGCCTCGAACATCACCGCCGACACGATGGTCAGGATGGCCGGGATCGAGGGGATATGCGCCGTGAAGGAGGCGAGCGGCAACCTCGACCAGATCAAGGACATAATAGGCAGGAGGCCGAAGGGGTTCGAGGTCCTCAGCGGGGACGACGCGATGACCCCCGCGCTGGTACGCGCAGGGGGCGACGGGGTCATCTCCGTGACGTCGAACTGCCTCCCGGGGAAGATGGGGGAGCTGGTGCGCCTGCTCCTCGGCGGCGAGGACGCCGCCGCCG
>WRNL01000047.1 GCA_009776625.1 Methanomassiliicoccaceae archaeon
TAGCGGTCAGGGGCATCGGGGAGACCGTCCTCGAGACCGCCGAGACGATAGCCGGCAGGATAAGGGACAGGCTGGCCGCCGGGCCGCCGTCCCACGCCGCGCCGGAGATAGAGCGCAGGTACCCAAACCCGCGCAAGGGCGCGGCGCCGCCCAAGAAATGCAAATCGTACGAGGAGACCATGAGCGGGCTGTCGGACAGGCTGGGCAGGCTGCAGATGGACCTGTCCCTCAGCGGCCGCTCCATGGCTGTGTGCTTCGAGGGGTGGGACGCCGCCGGCAAGGGCTCGTGCATAAAGCACCTCTGCCACGCGCTCAACCCGAGGGGGTACGAGGTGATCCAGACCAAGGCCCCCACGGCGGAGGAGCTGGCCCACACCCACCTGTGGAGGTTCTGCAGGGGGATCCCCCAGAAGGGCCGCATCACCGTGTTCGACAGGACGTGGTACGGGAGGATGATGGTGGAGCCCGCCGAGGGATTCTGCACCGAGGAGGAGTACAGGAGGTCGCCCTTCGAGATCAACGCCTTCGAGAGGATGATGACGGACAGCGGCGTCATGCTCCTGAAGTTCTGGCTGGACATAACCCCCGACGAGCAGCTGGCGAGGTTCGAGAAGAGGGCGGGGGACCCGCTGAAGCAGTGGAAGCTCACCGACGAGGACTGGCGCAACCGCGCGAAGCGTGATGTGTACGAGGGGTACGTGGACGCCATGATCGAGTCCACGAACACGGAGAACGCCCCATGGACAGTCGTCGACGCCAACAGCAAGAAGCACGCAAGGGTCAAGGTCCTCGGCACAGTGGCCGGCGCGTTGGAGCGGGGGCTCGGGCAGTGAGCGCCTGATTACGTCAATCGCCGTTAAAGATATTCGACATTATTAAATAATGCCAGTCTATCCTACACCAATGGTCGATGAGTTCAAGGAGAAGATAGCAGGGGAGATAACCCTGTCCTCCGAGCCCGGGAAGACCATCCGCAAGTGGAGGGAGGAGTTCAAGCTCTCCCAGCACCAGCTGGCGGATGCGATGGGCATATCGCATTCTGTGATCAGCGACTACGAGTCGGGGCGCAGGAAGTCGCCAGGGGTCCACGTCATCAAGAAGATGGTGGACGCGTTCATAAAGCTGGATGCGGACAACGGGTCCCCTGTGGCCTCTCGCTACCTGCCGGAGATGAGGCTCGAGTGCATAATCGCCATGGACGAGTTCTCCGGCGGCATCGACGAGCAGAGCTTCATAGAGGCGATCGGGGGCAAGAACCTGAACACGGAGAAGATGCCCACGAAACGGGTCTACGGCTACACGATCGTGGACTCGCTCAAAGCCATCCTCAGCCTGGGGTCGGAGGACTACCTGAAGATCTATGGCTGGAGCATCGAGAGGGCGCTGATCTTCACGAACGTGCACTTCGGGCGGTCCCCCATGGTCGCCATAAGGGCGCACCCCCTCACGCCGGCGATGGTCGTGTACCAGCAGCCCGAGAAGACCGACCCGCTGGCCATAAAGCTGGCGAGGCTCGAGGGCATCCCGCTGGTCGTGACCAAGCTGGGCGTGGAGGAGCTGGTGGAGAGGATGAACGTACTTAAGGAAGGGATATGAAATGGATGTAGGAATCGTAAGCTACGGAGCGTACATCCCCCGCTACAGGATCAAGCCCGAGGAGCTCGGGAGGATCTGGGGGGTGGACGGAAAGGGAATGGGGAAAGGCCTGATGATCTATCAGAAGTCGGTCCCAGGGATAGACGAGGACGTCGTGACGATATCGACGGAGGCCGCCAGGCACATGATGGCGAGGGTCCCCGAGGTGGACCCGCAGGACATAGGCGCGCTGTACGTGGGCTCGGAGTCGCACCCCTATGCGGTCAAGCCGACGGCGACGATAGTCGCGGAGGCCATCGAGGCCACGCCGGTCCTGACGGCCGCCGACCTGGAGTTCGCTTGCAAGGCGGGGACCGCCGGGATGCAGGCGTGCATGGGCATGGTCGAGTCGAAGATGATAAAGTACGGCGTGGCGATCGGCGCCGACACCGCCCAGGGGGCGCCCGGCGACGCGCTGGAGTTCTCCGCGTCGGCCGGCGGGGCCGCGTTCCTGATAGGGAGCGAGAGGATCATAGCCAAGATCAACAAGACGGTCAGCTTCACCACGGACACCCCCGACTTCTGGAGGAGGGAGGGGCAGCCGTACCCCCTGCACGGGGGGAGGTTCACCGGGGACCCGGCGTACTTCAAGCACATAACGTCGGCGGCCAAGATGCTCCTCAAAGAGATGGGGACCACCCCCAAGGACTACAAGTACGCCATATTCCACCAGCCCAACGGGAAGTTCCCCACGAGGGTCGCCGGGATGGTCGGGTTCGAGCAGGAGCAGATAGAGGCGGGACTGCTCACGCCCAACATCGGCAACACGTACAGCGGGGCGGTGCCCCTGGGGCTGGCCGCCGTGCTGGACAAAGCGGAGCCGGGCGACAGGATATTCGTGACGTCCTACGGCTCCGGCGCCGGGAGCGACGCCTTCGACATCACCGTCACCGACGAGATCAAGAGCTACAAGAGGCAGAACGCCCCGACCGTGGCGAAGGTCATGGAGGACCAGGTCTACATAGACTACGGGATGTACGCCAAGTTCAGGAACATGATAGTCATGCCGGGGGTGTGAGCATGAGGGAAGTAGCGATAATCGGGGTCGGGGCGACGAAGTTCGGGGAGCTCTGGGACAGCTCGTTCAGGAGCATTGGCATCGAGGCAGGCATGAAGGCGATAGAGGACGCCAACCTCTCCGGCAAGGAGATAGACGGCCTCTTCATAGGCAACATGTCGGCGGGGCGCTTCATCAACCAGAAGCACATAGACGCCCTGATAGCCGACTATTCCGGGATGGCGACCAACAACATACCTGCGACCAGGGTCGAGGCGGGCGGGGCGTCCGGCGGGGTGGCCTTCGGGCAGGCCGTCATGGCCGTCGCGTCCGGGATACACAACACCGTGCTCGTCGGGGGCGCCGAGAAGATGACCGACCAGGACGACACCTCGATCAACACGGCCATGGACGCGACCGCCGACGCCGAGTGGGAGGCCGGTATGGGCCTCACCCTCGCGTCGCTGTACGCGATGATAGCCAGGAGGGTCATGCACGAGGGGACGGCCACCCGCGAGGAGATCGCCTCGGTGGCGGTCAACAGCCACTTCCACGGCGCGCTCAACCCGGGCGCCCAGTTCAGGAAGGAGGTCGCTCTGGAGATGGTGTTGAAATCAGGCCCGGTGGCGGACCCCCTCGGGGTGTTCGACTGCGCGCCCATCACCGACGGCGCCGCCGCGGTCGTGCTCTGCCCGCTGGAAGAGGCGAAGAAGCACACGGACAGCTACGTGAAGGTGTCCGCGTTCGCACAGGGCAGCGACACGCTGGCCCTGGCGCAGAGGCCCGACATCACGACGTTCGGGGCCACCGTCGCGGCCGCCAACAGGGCCTACAAGATGGCCGGCATAACCGCGTCGGACATCTCCGTCGCGGAGATACACGACGACTTCAGCATAGCCGGGATACTCGCGCTGCAGGACCTAGGGTTCTACAAGAAGGGGGCGGCCGGCAAGGCGTTCCTGAGCGGCGAGACCAGGGTCGGCGCCGGGAAGGTCGCCGTCAACACCTCCGGCGGCCTGAAAGCTAGGGGCTACCCCATCGGGGCGGCCGGCGTGGCGCAGATAGTCGAGGTCGCGGAGCAGCTCAGGGGCAGGGCCGACAAGAGGCAGGTCGCGAACGCCAAGTACGGGCTCGCGCAGAGCGTGGGCGGCACTGGGTCAGCGGTCACCGTCAGCATAATGGAGGCGGTCTGATGTCGTCGGTAGCGAGGGCGTGGAGGGAGTTCCCGGGTAAGTACAACCTCGAGGGGACCAAGTGCGGGAGCTGCGGGACGGTGTTCTTCCCCAAGCGCGACTTCTGCCCGAAGTGCCGCAGGGAAGGGATAGGGAAGATGCAGAGGCACAAGGTCGAGAGGGAGGGCGAGGTGTTCTCGTTCTCGGTCATCTACGAGGCCCCGGCATGCAACAGCTTCCTGAAGCCGTACGCGGTGGCGATGGTAAGGACCAAGGACGGCGTGATGGTATCGGGGCAGCTCGTGGACGTGGAGATCGAGAAGATCGCCATAGGGATGCCTGTGCGCGCGGTCCTCAGGAAGCTGGACGAGGACGGGGCGGCCGGCGTCATCAACTACGGGTTCAAGTTCGTCCCCATTTTATAAACCCTTTTCCCGCTCCGGCGGGAACCTTTTTTAATCTAACGGCGCCCGTCTGCGGCCTTACTTTCTAAAAAGACAAAAAATGAAACTTATTTATATAAAAGTTACATTTATTGTCTATGTACTCTAAGCCGGAGCTATTGTTGCTATCACATGTCGGCAGGGGCGCCGCGAGCGTCGCCGACCTGTGCACGGCCACGGGGCTCAGCAAGGTGCAGGTGTACAGGACCGTCGCGTCATTGGATAAGAAGGGCGCGGTCCGCCTGGACAGTGGGGGGGTCGCCGTCAGGGATCAGGCGCACCTGTACGCCCTTATGAACGTGATGCATGACTCCGCATCCGCCGTCACCCTGCTCGCGGGCAACGGCCTGGATGTCGTCAAGGAGCTGCGCGAGCCCCGGACAGCGAGGGATGTCTCCCAGAGGCTCGGGGTCAGCCAAAGGACCGTGTCGCGGTCGATAAAGGGGATGATGAACGTCGGTATGCTGTCGAAGGACGGCGACACTTACACAATAAACGCGAGGATGTGGCCGGAGCTGCCGCCGCTGGCGGACAGGTACGCCGACTACGCGGAGTCTTTCGACGAGCGGGTCCCTATCGGGTCCAGGATATACCGCAAGTCCAAGGGGTCGGTGGTGTTCTCCAACGACCGAGACCTATGTTTCACAAAGACCGCTTTCTCCAGGTTCGAGGAATACGGTATCGGCATCTACCTGGACACGCACTACTACTGCGACCTCGCCGGCCCGCCGACAGTCGGCGAAATAATATCGCATTGCCTCGACGTCATCTCGGTGGAGAGGAACTGGAGGCTGAGGATGATGGCCCTGATCTTCTACAAGAAACACAGGGACGGATCAGAAATCGTCACCCACCCGATGATAGCAGAGCTGGAGCAGGTGCTGCGGACAAAGGTCGGAAAAGTGGAAGGGTGGATCCCTCTGAGGGAGATGCAGGAGCGGGCAGAGATGTACGGGGTCGACCTATATGATGACTGACTACTCGCAGATACGGGGGCTGTTCGTAGAATTGGACGCGTACGTGCTGGAAACTACGGTCGTATACCTGATCGGGGGCGCGGCCCTGATGAAGAGGGGGATGAAGCCCCTGACGAAGGACATAGACATTGTGGCAGACTCGGAGGGGGACTTCGATGTGGCTCACGGCGCGCTCCTGTCGGCGGGGTTCAGGCCGGCCCTCCCATCGATAGGGTATGAGAGGCTGGCGCTGTCACAGATATTGATCAGGGGCGATTTCAGGGTGGACCTCTTCTGCAAGAGGGTGTGTGGCCGTTTCTCCTTGTCGGAGAAAATGAAAAACCGCTCTACCATTGACGACCTGCCGACAACGAACCTGGGGCTCGCCGTCTGCTCTCCGGAGGACGTGTTCCTATTCAAGACGATGACCGATAGGGCGGGCGATCTCGAGGATTGTTCAGCCATCGTCAAGAATAAAGCGGACTTCGACTGGTCGATTGTCCTGGACGAGGCCGGGGAGCAGTCCAAAACGGGGCAGGGGGTGTGGATAACGTGGATCGCGAGCAGGCTTGAGGAATTCGCAGAGGGCGGGATGAGCATCCCGATACTTAGGGATGTGACAAAATTGGCCGATGAGTACCTCGCGGAGTGGGAACGCGGGCTTTTGCTAAAGGGCCACGATGTGGCATGAGTCCCTCGGCGGCACCGTGGGTGTTCCAAGGAGGCTCCCGGGGCATAAGAACCCGCTTTGACCTGACGCATTGGGATACTTTTTAAACCTGCGGCACTGTGTCCAGTTGTTTCAAAAGGGGCGAAATCCATGAGGGACGCAGAACAGACGATAGGCAACCTGATCGACAAGCAAGGGGTGTCGTTCATAAGCTCGGTTGACGGCGACGGCTTCCCCAACACGAAGGCCATGCTGCCGCCGAGCAGGCGCGAGGGCATAAAGGTGCTCTACTACCACACGAACACCTCCTCCATGAGGGTGTCGCAGTACCGGGCGGAGCCGAGGGCGTGCGTCTATTTCTGCGACAAGAGGTTCTTCAGGGGCGTGATGCTGAAAGGCACGATGGAGGTGCTGGAGGACGCCGCGAGCAAGGAGATGCTGTGGGATGACAAATACGTCATGTACTACCCCCTGGGGGTCGCCGACGCCGACTACTGCGTGCTCAGGTTCACCGCGCAGAGCGGGAGGTACTACTCGAACTTCAGCTCGCAGGACTTCGACGTCTGATCCCCGACTGAGGGATGGGGCGTGTACATGACGGCAGAAGGAGGGGATTGCCCTTCTACACGATACACCCAATCCCCTCTGCTACTGCGAAACCATACCGCCCGGGGATGCCCTCCTGCCTGCAACCTTCTCTGTCTTGAGCGGGGATCCCTATCCTGAACCCAGGTTATACTGACTGTACACTGTTCGGTTTTTGAAGTGAGGGTATTTCCAACCTCCATGGATAGAGGATATCGGCAGGACAGCACGACGGACAAAAGAAACAGGGTGGGGCTCGCGTATGGATGAGGAATCTGACCGTGGCGACCAGCCGACTCAGGGGGATGATCCAGAGATCGCGCGTGACAGTAATGAGGAAACCCCTCGCTACGGGTCCAACAACGAGGCCGCCTCCACTGTCCGCGACATCAGAGAAGACTTTAGCAGACAACTGGAGGTAACATCGAGTAGGCAAAACGCCATGGTTCAGTCCGTCGGCATCATGCTGGCGTTCGCATCAATGCTGTTTATCGAGACTATCCGCTCAGTTTATTCAAACAGCGGAGATGCCGCCGGAGTCGCCTCCCTTGCATCGTTCCTTTTTTGCTGCGTCGTCGGCGTTATGACGATCTGGCAATGGAGGAACTGGGAGCTGTATTCGGGGTATGATTATGACAAGATGGCGGAATCGTTCAACAAGGGGGAGTTTGTCGGCGTGCAGCTACTGCTGTTGAGGGGGGTCATAAAGTCACGCAAAGCCGCATCTGGAAACAACTTTGTGCTCAGGGAGAGGATAAAATATATGGCGTTGTGCCTCTTTACAGGTATTGCGTTCATGTTAGTCGGAATGGTGATAGGATGAGTCTAAGAGGATTGTTCAAGANAAGGCCCCGTCCCTCGACCGAGGGNCTCCAGAGCGTGGCGGAGAAGTACGTGGANGATCCCAGAGAGATGGTCTTTCCGCTCTATGATAAGAANGGGCGTTTAATACTCGACAGACCGAAGGTATGGGATGCGGACTATATCGCTGAGAACTTCACAACGAGCCCNCCGAAGAAAACAGACAGGTGAACCNTGCAGAAAGAGTCTTCGATCGTGTCCGGGCGGTCGTAGGCTACCACATGTCTCTCATGCCGCATCCTTTGCCCGTTGCGTCAGCCTCAGCCGCTGGCTCTTGTCCGTTGGATTATCGGGGATTGTATGCTCTATCGTCCCTTCCGCCATTAGCTCGGAGAGGACCCCCCTCAGACCATCGGTTATCTTCGCATAGCCCAGCTTTCTAGCGAGCATGTTCCGTGACATGCTCTCTTCCCCCAAGGCGCTCAACACATCTTCCCTGATTTCCCGCCTACTGCGGTACGGCTTGGGCGTCTTTCTGGCATCTCCCGCCGCTGTGGGCCCCTCCCTTGATCCACGCCCGTCTTCTCTGAATGCCCTGTGGACCGGCAGGTAAACCGTCAAGTAGCTCCTCTCTGCATCCGTCTCGAACACCGGCGGGTCAGAGCCGTTCCTCTCCGCCTCCCTCAGAATGCGCGGCACCCCTGTGTTGCGCCCCTCCACCAGCCTCAGCTCCTTCAGGAAGTCCCCTATGCGCCTGTTCCTTGTCCGTTTCGCCACCAGCCTGCATCTCCGCAGGTCGTCATCGGATATGCTCCTGTCCGGCCCGGGGCAGCTGGTGACCTCCATCCCATCGGGCGTGAACACGATGGTTATCGGCTCCGCGACCTGGTAGCTCTTGTGATAGACGGCGTTAGCCAGTATCTCTTCGACCGCCGCGAAGGGGTAGTTGGATATCCTGTCCGACTCGGCGCGATCTGAATGTTTGAGTATCTTCTCCTTCATCACGTAGTTGCTTATGAACGCGAGCGCGTCCTTGAGCTGCCTGTCCAGTGGCCCGGTGAACACCTTCTCCACCATGCCGTCGCCTGTGGGGTCGGGCTTGTCCACGACCTCTATGCGCGCATACCTGAAGAAATCGTCCGGACGCTCGTTGAAGAACATCAGTCCAACATTGAGTGGCCTCGTGCTCTCCTGGGTGCCTGCGGATATGCGCATGCTCTCCGCTAGGGCTGTGATGCTCATGTCCTGCGACCTTTCGTACAGGCCGCTCCCGACCTCGTAGAGGAAGTTGCTTATCAAGGGGTGGCGCAGCTTCTCCATCCCTGCGTTCCAATTGACCCGGTCGTCGAAGGGTATGTCCGAAGCGATGGAGAACAGCTCCCGAGTGTCGTTCTCGTTCGCACGGATCGTGTTGGACGTCTTGCGGATGTAGTGGGCCTTCTCCGATTTCGCTTTCTTCCCGTCGGCAGGGAAATCGATTGGACACCTGTATGGCCTGTCGTTGCCCCCCGGCGCCCATATGACCATTACCTCCTTGCCATTATACTGGGTCTGCTCCACGACGGGGATATACCTTGGCTCTATCGTGTTGCATTTCTGCAAGAGGCCCTTGTTTATCTCGTCGATCTCTCTCTTGCTCAGCCCTTTCAGCGGGAGCTTCGGCGCCCCGTTGTCGTCCTCGACACCCAGCACTATGTACCCTCCGCCCCAGTTGTCTATATCGTTGGCGAAAGCGCATATCGTGTGGATTATCGGCTCTGGGTTCCAGCTGCTCTTGTACTCTATCCTCGCGCTCTCGACTATGCGCTGCTCAATGAGCTCCTTTATGTTTATCGGCAGAGGCATCTTACTACTCCCTTTTACTACTCCCTTTTACTACTCCCTTTTACTACTCCCTAATTTAACTGGGTGTTCATAAGGCTTTTGGATCTGCCGATGCCCTTCCAGGCTCTTTGCGGATGATGGGCGCGGGAATACGCCCGGCGGTCGCTGTGCCGCCCGCTGTCAAGGTTTCAGGAGGTCTGTCATGGCCACGTGTTCCAGGACCGCGTCCTCGCACGACACCCCGTCGAACATGTCCGCGCCGAGGTTCCTCGCTTTCTGTGGGGATGCCTCCAACAGGTCGTCGCACCTTTCCGCGCCTATCATGTCCAGCCTCGGGTCGCCTATGCCGAAAAGCACGGCGACCATCCCCCTCCCGCCCTCCTTCGGCCTCATCTTCTCCATCGCACGGCCTATCTGCCTCTCGCCCGCAGCGTACAGGATCGTCTCTGTCAACAGCGTCTTCGACCTGTTAGTCCCGTTCTTGAACGCCCTTTCTGCGTGCATCACGGCCGTGACGATGTGGTCCCTGCCGCATACCATGTCGGGATCCAAAAGCACGGCGTCCCCTCCCAGACCTGTGAAGTGCCTGACCACGTCGTCGAACCCGACGGTCCCTTTGATGCCGATTACCTGTGCGTCCATCGCCACGTAATCCCTTCGCATCCTTTAATCCTACCTGCGGGCGGACCCTGCAAATCGGGATTGGGGCAGTCGCATGGGGTGTGAAAAAGGAAGGCGCCGGGGGCGGGCCCCGGCGAGGAAATGTTTGAGAAACAGTTTGGAAGGGGCTGCGCCCCTCGCGGCGTCCAGTAGCTTATCAGCTGCGCCCGGCCTCCCCGCTCCTCCTCCTGTACAGGATCACGATGATGATGATCAGCACGAGCGCCACGATCAGGGCGATGACTATCCACATCAAATTGCCGCCGTCGGGGCCGCCGGTGAAGTACAGCATGACGTCCCCGGCCTGGCCGCCGCCCAGGGCCACCTCCTGCGTGTAGTACGACACGCCGCCGATCACCCACTCCTCGAACTCGTAGCCGTCGTCGGCGACCGCCCTCAGGGTCACCTGGGAGCCCTCGGGGAACGTGGTGCCTGGCGTATATGTCTGGAACGCGCCGCCGTCCACGCTGTACTCGGCGTGGCCGCCGTCGCCCCCGCCTATCCTGATGGGGATGTTGCTGGCCGCCCTGCTCTTCACGTCGATGGAGTGGTTCATTCCGACGTTTCTGAAGGTGTACTGTCCGAGGTCGATATCGGCCTGCGAGAGCGCCCTGCCGTCGACCGTCACCGATGATACGACGTATCCGGAGTTCGCCGAGAAGGCGAACGTCTGGCTGGCCCCGCCGGTCACCGCCACCTTCCCGACGGGGGAGAGGCTGGAGGACGTGTCTGCGGTGGCGGTCACGTAGTACGTCCTATATGTCACAGGGATGAACACCACCGCGACCAGCTGGTCCGACTGCACGGATATCCTGAAGTCGTACCCGCCCACGGAGAGCGTCGCGTTGGAGGGCGCCCCCGTCATCGTCCCGGCGCTCCCGTCGATGAGGACGAGGGTGTCGCCGGGGACGAGTCCCGCCGGCAGCCCGGCGGGG
>WRNL01000048.1 GCA_009776625.1 Methanomassiliicoccaceae archaeon
TGCTCCAGGGAGATGTTCGAGGAGGCCTCCAACCCGGACCAGGTCGCGATCTCCCTCGCCGGCGAGCCGATAACATACCCTTACCTCTCGGACTTCATCAAGGAGTGCCACGGGAGGGGCATGACCACGTTCCTCGTGACCAACGGCACGTACCCCGACCAGCTGGCGTCCCTGGACGAGCTGCCCAGCCAGCTATACGTCACGGTCGCCGCCCCCGACGAGGCGCTCTACAGGGAGGTGTGCAGGCCGAAGATGGCCGACGGCTGGGCCAGGCTGATGCGCACTCTGGATCTCCTGCCCTCCCTGGACACCAGGACCGTGATAAGGCACACCCTCGTCAAGGGACTGAACCTGGGCTGGGAGGAGGGGTACGGGGCGCTCGACAAGAGGGCGGACCCCGACCTCATCGAGCCCAAGGGCTACGTGTTCGTCGGCGCCTCCAGGCAGAGGCTGTCGCTCACGTCGATGCCGTCCGCGGAGGAGGTGAGGGCGTTCTCGTCCCGCCTCGGGGAGATCGTGGGCATGTCCGTCATCAGGGAGCGGGAGGACAGCAGGGTCGTCCTGCTCGGCCGGGAGGGCATGGTGACCGACGTCAGGTCACAGCCAAGGCTAAGGTCCCGGACTCCCACACTATGAACACGGCCGCCGCCACGTGCAGGGCCAGGAACAGGTGGACCGCCTTGAACTTCATCTTCCTGGTCTTGTGCCGGAAGAGGCTCATCCCCGCCGCCGCGCCGAAGGGGCCCAGCGCCCCGGACGCCAGCAGGGTGGACTCCCTTATCCTGCGCCCGCCCTTCACGGCCTTGCCCTTGTCGATCCCGAACAGGCAGAACGCCGCCGCGTTCAAGGCCGCGTACGCGGCCAGGAACAGGAGGAGCACCGCGATCATCTCCTCGACATCTCTTTTATGAACGCGTCGACGGACGCGCCGAACCCTTCCTCGCCCTTGTCCTTCTTGCCGTTGAAGAATATCGCATCGGCGACGCCGAGGCTGGCGGACACCTTCCTCATCTGCTCCTCGCCCTTCTCCTCGCCGAACATGCAGGATATGAAGAGCGACTTCTTCTTGCCCGCGAGCTGGTCCTTGTTGTTCTCCATGAAGTCGACGAGGGGGCGGTAGGGCTTCCCCGCGTGTATGCCCGTGCCGAATATCACGTGGCCGTACGCCGAGAGGTCGATCACCGTCTGTTTTTTGAGGTCGAAGAGATCCGCTCCCAGCCCCTTCGCGATGTACGCCGCTATCTTCCGCGTCTTCCCCAGAGAGGAAGCATATACAACTGCTTTGCTTGTCATTTCCCATCATCCCATCCGGCGCCGCGAGGCGCCCGTGCGGAGGGAGGGAACGCATTAGCTGGTATATTTAACTGTCCTCTGCGCCCGGTGCGGAGACGCCTTATCCGGGGGAAAGGTTCATTTCCAAGACGGGGCATGGGCGCCGGGAAGGCGACTGGGCAGACGGCCCTGTCCCCCCTCCGGAGGGGAAGGGGTCGGAGAGGTACGGGCTGTCGTGGTCCAGCCCGGACGGGATGCACAGGCCGTCGGCAGAGCCGCAGGTTGTGAGGTTCTACGATAGCAGTCTTCAAGCCTCATGCAGATGGGATATGGCCTGCTACCGCGTCGGCGACCGCCTCAGGGGGCTGTTAGAGAAACACGGGTACGTGCAGGCGAGCAGAAAACAGCGATGAGGCCCCTGCCCCGACCAAATCCAGTATATATCAATACGCCCATTTTCACCCCATGGGCTACGATGTGGAGATTATAGACGTGGAGAGGTCAGCTGAGCTGCGGTCGAGGTACAAAGGGCTTAAATCGTACTCCTCCAAGGTGAACATCGCCGGCCTCTGCGTGGAGTTCCTCACCGAGGACAGGGAGCACCTGAAGATGTGGGAGGACAACTTCTACTCCATGTCCGAGGACATAAGGGCCCACGCCAAGATATACTCGATAAACGACCCGTCGTGCGACATGAGGGTCCTGTTCGAGCCGGCGACCAACACGGCGTTCCTCTTCAACTTCGACTATTACGGATGGATAAAGAGCATAGCGCTCGGGGTGTCCGGGAACATACTGGAGGAGGCGCACGACGCGTACTCCGTCCACGGCGCTGTGCTGGACATGGACGGGGTGGGGGTGACCCTGATCGCCCCGTCGAAGACCGGGAAGACGACCCAGTCCTGGGGCCTGCTCAGGATGCGCGACGCGCACCTGATCTCCGACGACTGGTACTTCGTCAGGCTGGGCGACAGGCGGCCGATCGCCTACGGCTCGGAGAAGAACTGCTACATCGATGCCGACATCGGCGACGTCTGGGAGGAGTACAAGCCCCTCGTGAGCCACGTCTGCTTCGACAACATGGGCAGGGGCATCGCGAACGTGAGGTGGGTGGCCGGCGAGTCCTCGGTGATACCGATGACCAAGATAAGGTACGTGTTCCTGATGAAGAGGGACCACGGCGACCCTGTCGCCATGAGGCGGCTCTCCCCGGAGGAGGGCGCGGCGTACCTGGTGGAGAACGACCTGTGCAACCCGCACCAGGTGGTCTGGAACGACCACAAGACCGCGATCCGGTGCAGGTTCTTCTCCGAGTTCCTCTCGAAGTGCGAGGTGTACCTGGTCAACACCATCAGGACGGCGCAGGAGACCCAGGAGCTCATAAGGGACGTCATAGGGGGAAGGGATGTGATCGGATGAAGCTCCCCAAGATAAAGGCCCCTGACATACGTGGCAAGATCAAGGCCCCGGAGATACTCAGCCAGAAGGACAGGAAGCCGTCCGAGCGCGTCGAGAGGGCGCACACGTCGAGGCTCCTGATACTATCCATCATTGCGATAATCGCCTTCATAGGCATGGCGTCCGTCGTGCTGTTCCTCTTCCGCCGGGACGTCGACATGCTGGAGGTCCTGAAGAGCAGCATGGGCAGCGTGCTGGCTCTTCTGTTCGCCGTCATAATCCTGGACACCATCAACGCCAGCAGCAACAAGAAGATGAAGAGACGCGAGGAGAGGAAGGCCATCGTCCGCCACAACAAGATAATACAGCCCGTCATCGACATGTACCTCGTCAGGAAGAACATGGTCATCACCCTGAACGACAGAACGGTCAGCAAGTTCAAGGTCAACGCCGCCTTCACGGTCAAAGACATGAAGGACATGTTCGGCCCCTCCGAGCTGATATCCGATGTCAGCAAGCCGAAGATCGAGGTGTACGCCTACTACCAGGAGAAGCTGCACGAGAAGTTCACCCATCTGGTGGAGGACGTGGACTTCAACTTCTACTCGGAGCTGTGCGACGCGGCCATGGAGTACATAAACGCGACCTCCTACGGCGCGTCCGCCCTGGACGCGGTGGTGGGGTACAGCGGCGCGATGGCCGGCACGAAGCCGATGAAGTCCGTGGTGATGAACCAGATCAGGGACGAGCCCGAGAACGGGAAGTTCATAGACGCGCCGCCCGCGATGAAGAACGTCTACCTGCTGCACCAGATGATCAACGACCAGGAGGTGGCGCTTGGCAAGTACCTCAGACTCGTCCAGATGATCACGGAGGAGGACGCGAAGGAGGGGGGAGGCGCCCCCGCCGACGTGGATTACGAGTGACGCCCCAGCCTGACCTCTATGGGTTCGCCGAGGGATATCGCGTCCTCGGTCACCACGGAGTCGTACGCCAGCACCCTCACGCCGGCGGCATGCGCCCTCTCGACCTCCAGGGCGAACTCCTCGTGCATCGCATAGTGCGGGGAGAACACTTTCGGGCCGGACATCTGCACCAGGAACATGACGTAGGCCTCGTACCCCTCGCCCAGGGCCGCCCGGAGCCCCCTGACGTGCTTTAGGCCGCGCTCTGTGGGGGCGTCCGGGAACAGGGCGACGCCGCCCTCCTCGAGGGTGACCCCCTTCACCTCCATGAGCATCCTCCTGTCGCGGGACCTCGCGAAGATGTCGAAGCGGGAGTCCCCATGGGTGTGCTCCCGGCGGACCTCGCCGGCGTCCTCGAACCCGGGTATGCGGCGTATCGACTCCTCCACCACGCTGTTCGGCGCCTGGGAGTCGATGTTGACGAGCATGCCGCCCTTGTACACGCCGATGAGGTCGTACCCGGTCGCCCTGCCCGGCTTGTCAGGGACGCTGAGCACGGCCTCGGCGCCGGGGACGAGTAGCTCCTTGCACCTGCCGGTGTTCTTCACATGGCACCTCTCCCTCCTGCCGTCGACGTCCACGTACGCGACGAACCTGTTGGGCCTCTCCACGAACGTCCCCCGAATGACGTTGGGGTACCTCATCGCCTCACTTCACCCACTTCAGGACCTTGACGTCTGGGCGGGGACGCCTCTCGACGTCCCCGTCGGGTCTCCCGAGGATCATGCACGCTATGTACCTGTGGCCTTCAGGGACATCCATCTCAGCCAGGAACTCCGGGTCCTGCCCCAGCCCTGCCGCGAAGCCGATGAAGCACGTCCCGTAGCCCAGCGAGTGCGCCGCGAGCATCATGTTGCCGACGGCCAGCGCCCCGTCCTCGACGGGCGTCACCGCGTCCGGGGCGGTGAACACGAAGACGATCCCCGGCGCACCGTAGAATATGTCCGCGTCCGGGTCGCCGGCCATCCTCTCCGCCATGGGGTTAGGCTGCCCCGCCGCCCTCGCCATCTCCGCGAAGAGCGTTATCGCCTTCCTGTTGTATTTCTTGATCATCTCTTTGTCCTCAATGACGGCGAACCTGACGGCCTGGCGGTTCATCCCGTTCGCCGCGTGTAACCCCGCCTTGAGAATCTCGTTTATGACATCGACCGGGACTTTTTCGTCCTTGAACTTCCTGACCGACCATCTGTCGTATATGCTCCTGAGCGTTTCGTTCATGGTTCAGGTATCATGGCATTGGGATATAATCCTTGATGGGGATCACCGGAGCGGATCGAACACCGCATACGTTTCAGTCCTTCAGGCATCCGAGCGGGATGACGAACACCCCATCGGCCCTCTTGTAAGCATAATCGGTCCCGGTCAGGATGGCCAGGAACGACGGCGGGTGTTCACGTTCTGTGTCAACCTTGCCGCGTAGCTTTTTCAGGCTCTCCGCCGCTTTCTCTATCGATCCCGCCCCGAGCTTGACCTCGAACGCGCCCCACCTTCCATTGTGGAGGTGCACGATCGCGTCCGCCTCCAGCCCGTCGCCGTCCCGGTAGTGGTGTACCCGGCCGCCGAGCGCCTGCGCATAGGCCCTTATGTCCCTGACGGCCATGGACTCGAACAGGAGCCCGAACGTGCGCGGGTCGTACTCCAGGTCTTCCGGGGATGCGTCCAGAAAATGAGCGGCGATGGCAGGATCGGCGAAGTGCCTTGTCGCGGTCGTCCGTATGGCAGTCCCCGAACGCAGGTTCGGGCACCACGCGGGGAGGTCGTCCACGACATAGATCTTCTCCAAAGCGCCAATGTAGTCTGAAACAGTGTTCCTGTGCACAGAAATGCCTGATTGCTTAGATATATCCGTTTCAACAGCAGAGTTGTTGACAGGGGATGAGAGCCCCCTCGATAATGACCTGAGTATCAATTCGGATTTGACGCTGTCGCGCTGTTTCCCGTCGACAGTGCTGATGTCCGACTCAGTTATGGCGGCGCAGTATCCCGACATCTGCCGGCTTGCCTGATCCACCGTTTTGCCGAGGGATGCGGGCCACCCTCCGCGCACGACCGCTTTTGCAAGATCGCTGTAATCGAGTCTAGAGTATCCCGACACTTCCGTTGTTCCCTTGAAAAGGTTCCCGAGGCTCACTTCGCCAGTGGAAAGCCCCTGTTCGTACAGGCTCATCGTCCCCATCTTCAAACGGTAGATGCGCCCGGCACCGGAATGCCTGATCTGACTGTTGTCAACGGTCGTTGAGCCTGTGAGTATGAACAGGCCTGTTTCATTTCGTTCATCCACTTCATGCCTTACCGCATCCCACAGCCTCGGTATCACCTGCCACTCATCGATGAGCCGCGGATTATCGCCTTTCAGCAAAAGATATATCTGCGTTTCTGCAAGTAGTAGATTGTTCTTCAGCTGCTGCTCATCTTTCAGGTCAAGTATGCTTTTCGCATACTGTTTGGCTGTGGTGGTCTTCCCGCACCATTTGGGCCCAACGATTAACACCGCTCCAGAGACGTTTAAACACTCTGGGAGTTCTTTGTCAATATGTCTATGAACATACTCGGAAAGAGGCATCAGCAAACAGAACGTTTAGCAAGTATATTAAATACGTTGTGCAAGTTGAGGGTACTTTCATTGTGCAAGTTGAGGGTACTTTCATTGTGCAAGTTGAGGGTACTTTCATTGTGCAAGTTGAGGGTGTTACAGCGGTTTGCGCCTAAGGGGTTGCGGCGGCTTCCAACCACATTTCACCGTGCGCTCGGTCCAGTTCCCAAAGCATGGTCCGATGTGATCAAAGCCGTTTACTTGTCCCATTTGTCCTTCGCCGAGATGAAACATTCGTTTTTGTTCCTATCTGGGGGGGTTCTGCCTTTCCCTCTCTTGCTCCAGTCGTATCTCGGTATCTCCTCCCTATGGAGGATTTTGCCATCGGCCTTCTTCTTCTTCGGCACGCTCGGCTCGCTGTCCTTGCCCCATTTGGGGCGTCCGCCCCCCGCGTCGGGGAGTTCGTCATTGGCTCCTCCAGATACCCTCTCTGCATACTCGGGGGGGATGTTCTTCTTCATCACTCTTTTTATGTACCAATCGAGCAATCCCAAATGACCACCATACTGCCAACAGCGAAATACGGATAGACGGAGGGGATATATGTTACCCTCCCCGCCGGCTTCAAACGGCCTTGGTTGATAAGGAAGCGCGGAGGAGGGGATTTGAACCCCCGAGGTGAGACACCACCGGTTTTCAAGACCGGCGCCGTGGGCCGGGCTTAGCTACCTCCGCCTATCTCGGCAATAATATGTTCCTATTTAAAGCTCAACCGTCGGCGGGACGCTGGGCGGCAGAACCTTCCGGCCAGCCCCGCTCCACGTACCTGGTGAACACCGCGAACCACAGGAGCTCGACGAGCAGGGATATGGCGCACGGCATGGCCGCCTCCGGCACGCCGCTGAACACGACGAAGCACAGCGTGACCCCGAGGCCGGAGTTCTTCCAGACCGCCATCGGGATGTACGTCATGCTGTTGCCCCTGCTGGCGCCCCTCCTCTTCAGGATGTACAGCATCGCGAAGCTGACGGCGAATATCCTCACCGCGCACGCGGCGGCCGCCAGGAGCACCACGCCCGGCTCCGAGAAGAGGTAGTCCCTGTTCTGCCCGAGGGACAGGAGGACCAGGAGGAACAGCATGGCGTTTATCGCGACAATCCTTGTCGCCCTGCCGATCCCCGCCCTCCTCAGCGGCACGGACGCAGCCATCGGCACCGCGATGAACAGGACCACGTACATGAATATCCTCGCCACGCTGACATCCTCCCCTATAAGGGCGCGGGTGAGGAACGGCGTGAAGGCCAATGCGGCGAGGTATATCACCGCCAGGGAGAGCACGCACATCGTCGTGTTCCCCCTGGAGAAGAAGGACATGGTCACCACGGAGACCGCGCAGGGGACCGCCGCGAGCATGACCCAGCCTTTCCAAATGTCAGGGTGGCCGCCCATGAAAAGGGAGCCGAGGAGCAGGATCGCGACGGTCGAGACGCCGAAGCAGGCGGCGACCGAGTACAGGATCGGCCTCCTGTTCTCGGAGAGGCTCTCCCTGTTGAAGGACAGCCCGTCCATGGACAGGGTCATCTGAACGATGAGGACGACGACCAGCAATGTGGAGGAGGCCTCGCCCACCGGGCCCACTATGAGCGCGCAGGCTACGCCCAGCACAATCCAGGCCCTCGTGTCGGAAACTACGCCCGCCAAAGCCATGGGAACTCTATCGGCGGTCTGTATTAACAACCTTCGCCGCCCTCACCTGCCGGAGAAGAACTCGATGGCGTCCTTCACGGGGTCCTTGGACAGCGTGGCCTCCAGCTGCCTCTTGTAGTCGGCCGCCCTGGAGTCCAGGATCACCGCCATCCCGTAGTCGGTCTCGTTCCTGATCATCCTGCCTATGGCCTGCCTTATCTTCCTGACCGCCGGCACCTCGGTGGTGTACTTCCACCCCGTCCCCGGCCCGTGCCTAGCGTCGAACAGCTCGGACATCGCCTTCTGCTCCAGGGACGGCGGCGGGAACGGNATCCCCACCACTATGGTGAAGCACAGCTCCTCGCCGGGGAAGTCTATGCCCTCCGCGACGGAACCCCCCATCACGCTGAAGAACACCCCGTCGGACCCCTTCCTGAACGCGTCCAGCGCCCTCATCGTCCTCTTCTGCTGGCCCGACTCCTCCCAGTACAGAGGCTTGTCGATCCCCTTCTCGAGGGCCGGGCGCATCTCCTTCATCATCTTGTACGAGGGGAAGAACACGAGGGTGTTCCTGTCCACCGCGTTGCAGAGGTCGACGATCCTCCGCTCTATGCGGGCGATCATGGGGGGGTCCCTCCTGTCGTACCTGGTCGTCACGTCGTCCACGTACACTACCGACCTGTTCTCCTTCGGGAACGGGGAGGGGTACGTCCTCGCGATGGTCGTCCTCGGCAGCCCCATTATCCTGTAGTACTGCTCCAGGGGCTGGAGCGTCCCCGACATGTGCACGGCGCCCTCCTGCTCCTGCATGAACTTCACTATGTCCGAGGGGTCTATGCAAGCCGCGAAGAGGTACTCCCCGTTGTCGGACGTCTTCACCGACCTGACGTACCTGTCGTCGTCGGACATCGCCCAGTCCTTCAGCGCCACGCCGAGGGTGTATATGTCCGAGATCAGCGGGTTCTCCCTCTCCGCCATGGCGTCCATGCGCCTCTCCCCCACGTCCACCATCCCCTCGATCGCCTTGCTCAGGCCTTCCTTGGACATCCCGAACCTTTTCATAACTATGCCCTCGACGGCGTCCTTCCCCAGCCTGAACTCGGTCTTCCCGAAGGGTATGTTGTCCGTGGCCAGCTGCCTGACGGCGGCCTTGAGCGCCTTTATCACGTCCTCCACCTTGACCCCGGGGAGGATGTCCGACGTCTTGGTCACGGAGCACTCGTCGATGGCGGCGTCGATCATCCTCATCGTTATCGAGAAGCTCTCCTGCTCCCTGGCGGCCTCTATCAGGTTGTGGGCCTCGTCCACTATCAGCAGGAGGGGGACGTCCTCGCCCCCGAGGTTGGCGATGAAGTTCGTCCGGATGTCCTCCGACAGTATGTGTATGTACGGCGCGACGACCACGTCCATCTCCTTCATCAGTATTTTCTTCATCTCGTAGGGGCAGGAGCCGAACCTCTCGCAGTTCGCGTCGAGCTCCGCCGACGTGGGGAACTCCCTGAGGCAGAAGTCGATCACGTTGTTGACCTGCACGGTCGTCCTGTCGAAGTACCTGCATCCGCCCGCGGAGCCGTCCTGGCTCTTCCTCTTCCTCTCGTCGCACATCAGCGACAGAACGTTCGGAGGGAGGTCGTCCAGGCCCTCCTTGACGAACAGGGGGCAGGACTTGTTCCTGCCGGTTATCGTTATGCCGGAGACGGGCTTGATGGTCGAGATCGCCCTCAGCTCCCTCATCACCTGGTCGCTCTGGGATATGGTCCTCGTGAGGTACACGATCTTCTTGCCCCTGCCCTTCGCATGCTCCAGGGCGGCCGCGAGGGAGACGATGGTCTTCCCCGTGCCGGTCCCCGACTCCATCACTATGTGCCTGCCCTCGTCGATCGCCCTCCGTATGTCGGCGATGATGTCCAGCTGCATCTCCCTCGGCTCGTAGGGGAGGTAGGGCGCGGCGGGGTTCTCCACCGCGACCATCCTCTTCGCCGGCTGCGCAGCGTCAGCGAATCTTGCAAGCCCCTTCCCCCCCGACCTGTCAGCGGCCTTGCCGCAGGTCGTGCACTTCTTCTGGTGGGGGAACACCATGGACCCGCAGCCCGAGCAGAATATGTTCTCCATCGAGCCACCATAGGCCCGCCCCTATTATAACCCTAACTTCCACGAGGAGCCGCGAGGGCGCCCCCCCCCCCCC
>WRNL01000049.1 GCA_009776625.1 Methanomassiliicoccaceae archaeon
TGCTCCGCCGCGAGCTTGTACAACCTCGCGGCTTCGGCATCGCTCTGCACCACGCCCCTCCCCATTCTATACATCGACCCGAGGTTGCGTTGCGCCCCCGCGTCCCCCTGCTCCGCCGCGAGGGCGTACCATCTGACCGCCTCGGCGTCGCTCTGCTCAACGCCCCTCCCCAGCTTGTACATCACGCCGAGGTTGCGCTGCGCCCCCGCGTCACCCTGCCCCGCCGCGAGGGCGAACAATCTCACGGCCTCGGCGTCGCTCTGCTCAACGCCCCTCCCCAGCTTGTACATCACGCCGAGGTTGAACTGCGCGTCAGCGCCCCCCTGCTCCGCTGATAGGGCGTACCATTTGACTGCCTCGGCGTCGCTCTGCCCCACCCCTCTCCCCTTCTCATACATCACGCCGAGGTTGCACTGCGCCCCCGCGTCACCCTGCTCCGCCGCGAGCTTGTACAACCTCGCGGCTTCGGCATCGCTCTGCACCACGCCCCTCCCCATTCTATACATCGACCCGAGGTTGCGCTGCGCCCTCGCGTCACCCTGCTCCGCCGCGAGGGCGTACCATCTGACCGCCTCGGCGTCGCTCTGCTCAACGCCTCTCCCCAGCTTGTACATCACGCCGAGGTTGCGCTGCGCCCCCGCGTCACCCTGCTCCGCCGCGAGGGCGTACCATCTCACAGCCTCGATGTCGTTCTGCGGCACACGTTCCCCGTTTCTGTACATCGTGCCTAGGGCGTTCTGCGCGCGGGGGTCCCCATTCCGCGCAAGCTCATGGACATCTTCAAAGTCGGACATGCCATGGGGATGGTGTCCGTTGTATATATTTACAGCAAGGCAGCGTTGTAGTCAAAGACTTACGTCATTCCGATGAAGAGATCCCATGGGCCCCCGATCTTCCTGACGTGGCCGGTCATCCCCTTGACCCTCTCAGGCGCTCCGCCGCCCCGGCGTGCCCCTTCGCCGCCGCCAGCCCGTACAGCCTGAGGGCCTCCGAGGGGTCTTTGGGGACGCCCCTTCCCTGCTCGTGCATCACGCCGAGGTTGAACTGTGCCCATGTGTCCCCCTGCTCCGCCGCGAGGGCGAACAATCTCACGGCCTCGGCGTCGCTCTGCCCCACGCCCCTCCCTTCTTCATACATAAACCCGAGGTTGCACTGCGCCCTCGCGTCACCCTGCTCCGCCGATAGGGCGTACCATCTGACCGCCTCGGCATCGCTCTGCTCAACGCCTCTCCCTTCCTGATACAACAGCGCGAGGTTGCACTGCGCCCTCGCGTCACCCTGCTCCGCCGATAGGGCGTACCACCTAACGGCCTCGGCGTCGCTCTGCCCCACGCCCCTCCCGAACTCGTACATCCAACCGAGGTTGCACTGCGCGTCGGCATCCCCCTGCTCCGCCGATAGGGCGTACCATCTGACTGCATCGGCGTCGCTCTGCTCAACGCCCCTCCCTTCCTTATACAACAGCGCGAGGTTGCACTGCGCCGTCGACTCCCCCTGTTCCGCCGCGAGGGCGTACCACCTCGCGGCCTCCGCGTCGCTCTGCTCAACGCCCCTCCCGAACTCGTACATCCAACCGAGGTTGCACTGCGCCCTCGCGTCACCCTGCTCCGCCGCGAGCTTGTACAACCTCGCGGCCTCGGCGTCGTTCTGCTCAACGCCCCTACCGGCCTCGTGCATCCAACCGAGGTTGCACTGCGCGTCGGCATCCCCCTGCTCCGCCGCGAGGGCAAATAATCTCACAGCCTCGGCGTCGCTCTGCACCACGCCCCTCCCGACATCGTACATCCAACCGAGGTTGCACTGCGCCCTCGCGTCACCCTGCTCCGCCGCGAGGGCTAACCACCTCGCGGCCTCGGCGTCGCTCTGCCCCACGCCCTTCCCCTGTGCATACATCGCGCCGAGGTTGAACTGCGCGCCAGCGTCACCCTGCTCCGCCGCGAGGGCGTACCATCTGACCGCCTCGGCGTCGCTCTGCGGCACACGTTCCCCGTTTCTGTACATCGTGCCCAGGGCGTTCTGCGCGCGGGGGTCCCCCTTCCGTGCAAGCTCATTGACATCTTCAAAGTCGGACATACTATGTGGATAGTGTTCGTTGTATATATTCACAGTAACTACAGGTGGGGCACGTTCCCATGAGGATCCGATGCCGTCTGCATACTGCTCGGCGCCGCCGGCGAGCGGAGGGCGCGGATGCACAGCGGCGGTGATGCGCCCCGGCAGCTGAGGACCAACCTGGCTGTCGGCACGGCTATGAAAGGGATGCCGGCACCCAAGCGGTTCATCAGGGGCATCGTGACCGCCCGGAGACGGAAACGGACGCCGCCGAGGCGCACCGGGGGATCCGCGCCCCGAACGCCTACAGGGGCCTGCGGGCGGGCCCCATGGGCGGGCGCATTGGGGGGCATGGAACACCCGACACAATCGTACAAGGGGAGGGCGGGGCCGTTGCAAGGAGCCTGTTCGGTTTATATCATTAGAGGGGCATGCCCGTCCCATATCGCCGCGCCTGGCGAGAGGCGAGGGAGGTCGTGTGAGATGGACAAGGACATAATAGCGAAAGCGGGAGAGATAATCGATTCCAAGACAGGATACATCGGCGGGGGCATGGGCGGGTACGCCGCCCTGGCCCTCATCGACGAGGACGGCCGCCCGACGGCCTCCACGCTGACCATCGCGAAGGCCGACGGCATAAAGTGGGTCACGTTCTGCACGTCGCTCGGCAGGGACTCGGCGAAACGTGCGGGCAGGTGCGGGCGCGCCAGCGTGTGCGTCAACTCCAGCGAGTACAACATAACCCTCGTCGGGAGGGTGGAGGTGCTGACGGACCCCGAGGTCAAGAGGGACATGTGGTTCCCTCCCATGGAGGGGCACTGGAGCGGCCCCGACGACCCGGACTACTGCGTCCTGCGCTTCACCACGGAGCGGTACAGCCTGTTCGTCGGCTACGAGGAGGCCAAGGGCAGGCTGTGACGGCCCGGCAACCCGGCTGAAAGTAAAAAAAGCCCGGCGGACGCCGGGAGGGCAGGGTCAGACGTCCCTGAAACAGACGGCGTACTCCATCTTCTTGGCGCCGAAGTAGTCCTGGACGTACTCGGCGGCCTTCTTCGGGGGGAACTCCTTGCACGAGAAAACGTCGATGAACGCCCTGTCGGTGTCCTCGGCGAAGTGCCCGGAGATCTGGGAGGTCTCGATGAGCTGCACGAGGGAGAAGCCCTGGACCTTCGGCTCGTCGCCGAAGAACACCACGATCGGCTCGCCGTACCTCTTCATGTCGATGTAGTTCGCGAGGTCGACGGCGAACTTCGAGATGTGCTCCTTCGACGAGATCTTCCCGTGGTCGCACTCCCCGAGGTCTATGCAGACGGCGAGGCCCCACCTTTTCTCGCTGTTGTATTTCTTCATGATCTCCTCATCTGACATGAGGCTGCCTGTGTATGGACTCATAACGTACATAGGGTTCCCACCTTTTGTTGGTGAAAAGTCATTCTCGTTTTCAGTATTTTAAGTATTTGCACCCACTCTTCGACGGCTATCCCCTAGGGGACTGATGGGCGTGCTTTATGTCGGAAACGCGATGCCCAGGGGGGCTTTTCCGACACCCCCCTCCACCCTGCCGCCGCGCCCCGCATGCCGCCGATAGGCAGGTATAAACGATGCTCAAGGGATACAGTGTATCATGCATGCGGCGACCGAGAGGATACATTCCATCGACGAGCTGAGGGCTATCGTGGCCCCGATAGCTGAGAGCTACGGGGTCGAGAGGGTGTACCTCTTCGGATCCGTCGCGAGGGGCGACTACGGGGAGGACAGCGACTACGACTTCTGCATAGACCTCGGGGAGATACGAAGCCTATTTGTTCTGTCAGGGTTCTTCCAGGACCTCAGGGATGCGGTCGGACGAGATATAGACTTGGTTAGCACAAGATCCACTAGGCCCGAGCTTCTGAGCAAGATTATGGCGGAGGGCGTGGTTGTATATGAAGGATAACACTCATTTATTGAAGAACATAGTCCTGTATTGCAATCGGATCGAGGAATGCGTGAGCGGTTTCGGCAGAGACGAAGATGAGTTCATGAACAATTGGAGAGTTCAATACATCTGTTCCTTCTGTGTATTCCAAATAGGGGAGAATGTGAAGTCCCTCTCCAAAGAGCTTACCAAAGAATATCCCGAAATCAAATGGAGGGAAATTGCAGGGACAAGGGACATCATTGCCCATGGTTATGAGTGGATAGACCTCGAAACGCTGTGGTTCTCCATCACCGAGGAAGTGCCCACACTGAGAGATACTTGCGAGAGGATCATGAGGGAATCGTAATCCGGGCGGTTCGTCGAGACAGTCCGACGGCCGCTGTCCCAAGCCTATATTAACACATGACCTGGTATCCCCCATGGTGCACATGGGGACTTCCAAAGTATACTACACGGACATGCATACCGAGCTGCAGGACAGCCTGATCGACAAGTTCGGGAGGCTCATCGACGCCGCCGGGATCGGGGAGATGGGTCTGGACCGCAAGTTCGTGGCGATAAAGACGCACTTCGGCGAGCTGGGGAACCTGGCCTTCCTGAGGCCCAACTACGCGAGGGCCATCGCCGACAGGGTGTCGGGGATGGGGGGCGTGCCGTTCCTGACCGACTGTAGCACGCTGTACCCTGGCAACAGGAAGAACGCCGTCGAGCACCTCTGCACGGCGGCCCTCAACGGCTTCAGCCCAGTGTCGGCGGGATGCCAGATCATCATAGGGGACGGGCTGAAAGGGACGGACGACGTCGAGGTCCCCATCGACGGCGAGTACGTCAGGACGGCGAAGATCGGCCGCGCCGTATGCGACGCGGACGTCCTGATATCCCTGAACCACTTCAAATGCCACGAGCTGACGGGCTTCGGCGGCGCGGTGAAGAACATAGGCATGGGCTGCGCCTCCAAGAGGGGGAAGATGGAGCTGCACAGCTCCGGAAAGCCGCAGGCCTCCGAGAAGAAGTGCAGAGCCTGCAGGAAGTGCCTCGAGGCCTGCGCCCAATCGGCGATAGCCGTGGGCGAGAAGGCGTCCATCGACCACGCCCTCTGCGTGGGGTGCGGCAAGTGCATAGGCATGTGCCCCTTCGACGCCATATCCGTGGAGATGGACGAGGCGAACGACATAGTCTGCCGGAAGATCGTGGAGTACGCCGCCGCCCTCATGAGGGGGAGGCCGGGCTTCCACGTGTCGGTTATAGCCGACGTGTCCCCGTTCTGCGACTGCCATAGGGAGAACGACATCCCCATCATACCGAACGCGGGGATGCTGGCGTCCTTCGACCCCGTCGCGCTCGACAGGGCGTGCGCCGACATCGCCCAGAGGCAGCCGATGATCGCCGGGAGCAGGCTGCACAAGAACTCCGGCGGGGTGAAGCCGGGCGACATCTTCGCCTGCACGCACCCGGGCACGAGGTGGCAGGCGACGTTCGAGCATGCGGAGAGGATGGGCCTGGGCTCGTCGTCCTACGAGCTCATCGAGATGGAATGATGCCCGCCGACATCCTCAGCCGCACGATTTTTTCGTGCGGTCCGCCCCCACCTCGTTCCGATACGGATGTCATGCTCGCCCCCCCATGCTCCCGCATGGGCCGATGTCAGGGGCGGCGGGGCACACTCGCCCTGCGAAAACGATAAAAGCACTGACAGGCATAGCAACCGGCAGGAAAGGTGTTGTTTTGGATGACCGGCTCTGGGATGAATGCGTAAGGTTCCACGGGCATGCATGCCCGGGCCTCGCGATGGGGTACAGGGCGGCGGAGCTGGGGATGGAGGCGCTGGGTATGCCGGTCGGGAGGGCCGCAGACGAGGAGGTCGTGTGCGTCGCGGAGAACGACGCCTGCGGGGTGGACGCCGTCCAGTGCATGCTGTCCTGCACCGTCGGGAAGGGGAACCTCGTGATGAGGCCGTCGGGCAAGATGGCGTTCTCATTCTTCGACAGGAGGACGGGTGAGGGCGTAAGGGTGCTCCTCAAGCCCCGGGAAAGGACGGGCGACCGGGAGGCCGCGATCAGGTTCTTCCTGACCGCTCCGGGGGAGGACGTCGCCGAGGTTAAGGCCCCGCTATACGGGGCCCCTGAGAAAGCGAGGTCCTTCGACAGCGTGCGGTGCGACGTGTGCGGCGAGCCCTGCAGGGAGGACAAGATCCGGCTCAGCAAAGGGGAGCGGCAATGCTCAGACTGCTACGACCCCTACGACAGATGAGTCAGCCGTGAAGGTGGTCGTGGACGTCATGGGGGTGCGCATGGTCGGCGAGGTGCTCGTACTTCGACGACTCCCCTGGAACGACGAAGGGGACCCCTTTGTGCATCACGATCTCGGCGCGCATGCCGTACACCTTCTTGATCAGGCTCTCGGTAATCACCTCGACGCCGCCGTAGGCGGCCGCCCTCCCATCCTTCAGGAAGAGGAAGCGGTCCGAGTAGTGGACGGCCAGGTTTATGTCGTGCATGGTCATAACCGTGCACACGCCCCTCTCCCTGACCGCATGCTCAATCATGTGCATAGTCGTGTGCTGGTTCGATATGTCGAGGCTGCTGGTGGGCTCGTCGAGCACCAGCACCTTCGGCTCCTGCACTATGGCCCTGGCGATCTGCGCCTTCTGGAACTCCCCCCCGCTGACCCTGTCCATGTACCTGAGCGATAGATGGGCCATATCCAGCGCCTCCAGCACGGAGCCCACCTTGTCGATGTCGGAACGCGACGCCGCCCACTCTATGTAAGGCCTCCTCCCCAGCAGGACCGAGTCGAACACGCTCAGCCTCGACGGGGGGGCGCCCTGAGGGACGAAGGCTATGTTCCTTGCAAGCTCCCTCCCCCTGAGCCCGAGCGCGTCCACGCCGTCTATCTGGATGCTCCCCCCCTCCGGCCTGTGTATGTTGCACAGGCATTTCAGCAGGGTGGTCTTCCCTGCGCCGTTAGGCCCGAGGATCGACACTATCTGGTTCCTCTCCGCCTCGAAGGAGACCCCGTCGAGGATCCTCTCCTCCCCGTATGAGAACCTCAAGCCGTCGACGGCGATCATCTGTTCCTCCTCCCCATCAGCAGTATGAATATGAACAGCGGCCCCCCGATGGCAGACGTTATTATCCCCACCGGTATCGCCGTGTAGAACGCGTACGTGCCTATTACGTACGCCGTCAGCAGGACTATCGAGCCCACTATCATGGAGCCCACGAGGGTGTACCGGTTGTCGTTCCCAATGAGCCTCTTGACTATGTGCGGCCCTATGAGGCCGATGAACCCGATCACCCCCATGAACGACACGACGACCGCCGTGAGCAGCGCGGACACTGCGAGGCCCACGTATCTTGTGCTCTTTATGTTCACGCCGAGCCCTGAGGCCACGTCCTCTCCCGATTCCATGGCGTTGTAGTCCCACCGCTTGTACAGGAAGTACGCCGCGGCGATGACGAGGACGGCGGCCACTATGCACAGGTTGCCCCACGACGCCTTGCTCAGGCTGCCGAACTGCCAGAACACGATGGCGGACAGCGCGGTCTCGTCCGCCATGTACTGGAGGAACGCAAGGCCAGCCGAGAACACNGAGCTCATCGCCAGCCCCGCCAGGACTATCGTCTCCGGGGTGCACTCGGTCACCCTCACAAGGAGGATCATCACCCCTGTGGCGGCCATGGCGAACGCGAAGGCGAGGACGGTCACGACGAGGGGGCTGGATATCGTCGCGTAGGCGGAAGTGGTCCCGACTATCAGCCCCCCGTTGAAGAAGAGTATGCCAAAGGACGCGCCGAAGGCGGCGGCGTTCGACAGGCCGAGGGTGAACGGCGATGCAAGGGGGTTCCTGAGTATGCTCTGCATGACGCACCCGGACACGCCCAGCGCCGAGCCCGCCAGCACCGCGGCGACGATCATCCTCAGCCGCAGGTCCCGCACGACGGTGGTGTTCCAGGTGTCGTCCGGGCGGAAGATGTAGTTCAGTATCTCCCAATAGGAGAGGTCGGTGGAGCCGATCTTGATCGTGAGGAGGGACAGGAGCGCGAGGGTAGCCCCGAGGGCCGCGAGGAAGAGCCATTTCTTCCACGAGTACCTTATGTACCCCCTGGAGATGTCCCCGCCGCCCGCCTCAACGGAACCGTGCTCTTCGATGATCATCTGACACCCCTGCCCCTGCGGCACCCCCGTCAGGCCGCCACGATACGGTAGGCGCCCCCCTCATGGACGATCTCGACCTCCCCGAGCAGTGGCAGCTCCGCGCCGTTCTCGGCGGACTTCTGGACGAAGAAGTCGGACATGTCCTTGAACACGTTCTCCCCCTCCTCCCCGTAGAACGCGGCGAACACCCCGCCGATCCTCTCTACGACCTCGTCGTGTGTCAGCACGCCGTACAGGATGTGGGCCATGTAGTACGCGCTCGCCAGCACGCAGTCGTAGTTGATGCTGTCCCATACGATCGGGACCGTGACGTACAGCCTCACCCTGTCGGCGGGGTCGCCGCCGTTACGCTTGTAGAGGTACTCCAGTACGAGCTGGCTATCCTGCTCTGCTATCTTGTCCGAGGACGATGGGTCTATGACGACGAGGTCGATGTCCATGTTGGAGAACTTATCATGGTTCACGACGACCCTGCCCGGGATCACGTCATCTTTGTATGCGTTGACGCCACCGACCAGCGACAGCGGCAGGTATATCGGGAACGTCGCGTTCAGGGCGTTGCTCCCGCTTATCGTCACCCCTGCGACGTAAACGTCCTCGGTCGACACTCCCGTGAGGGACCTTATGTCCGCCAAGATCGATTCTATGCTCCCGATGACCTCAGCGGCCCTCCCCTCCTTGCCGAGCAGCGTGCCCAGGAGGTTGAAGGTGTCGACCAGGTCCTTGGACAGCTTGTAGCCGTCGTCCCACATGACCGCAAGGTCCTGCGCCTTTATGACGGCGACCGTGCATTTGCTCGAGAGGGCCACGCAATTGGCCATATAGCCGTTCCAGACGCTCTCTTGTATGATCACGAGGCTGGGGTTGAGGTTCCCGATCGCCTCGGCGGTGCCGGCCTCGAGTGCGTTGTCCGCGTGGTATCTTGTGAGCTTGTCGTAGGGGTAGGCGTAGGAGTAGGCCCTCCCGTTCTTCCGGTCCTTGACGTCGCCTTCGTCGACCTCTATGACGAGGTCGTATACATCGAAACAGGACAGGAACCTGAGGGGCCCCGTGCTCCCGACGGTGACTATCCCGCCCTCGAGCGTATCAGGCACGGTCACGGTCCTCCCCACGGCATCGACGACCTGCTGGCCCGCCGTGTCGGGCCGGTGGCCGCCCCCATCGTCGCCCTGCGTGACGACGTACGCGCCGATGCCGGCGACCAATAGGGCGGCTGCGATCGCGATGGCGGCGGTCTTGTTCATTGGGCAGAGTAACACGGATTTGTATTTAATGTTACGCTCATCCGTGTGCTGAAAGATGGCACGTCACAGGACAGGGGCGGCACGTGGCCACGCTCGCCGTCTGCCGCACAACGGCGGCACTTCACAGCTCGTCAGGGGACCAGTCTATGTCTATCCTCCTGTCCTCCAGGTGCTTCCTCTCCCTCCTCGCGTTCTTGACGACTTCCTTGTCCACGTACACGCAGAGCGCCTCCTCCCCCTCGCCGAGCTCCGCGAGCGTGTCCCCCAGCGGGCCCACGAGCCTTGAGGACCCGTAGAAGCTCAGGTCGCC
>WRNL01000050.1 GCA_009776625.1 Methanomassiliicoccaceae archaeon
CTGGGGCATCCCCCGCGGGGCGGGGAGTATGCCCTCGAGGGTGAACCTCCCCAGCGAGGTGTTGTCCGCCGCCATCTTCCGCTCGCCCTGGACGACGTTGATGTCCACCGAGGGCTGGTTGTCCGCCGCCGTCGAGAATATCTGGGCCCTCCTGGCCGGGATCCTCGTGTTCCTCTCGATCAGGGTCGTGGCTATGCCCCCCAGCGTCTCTATCCCCAGCGACAGGGGGGTGACGTCCAGCAGGAGGACGTCCTTTACGTCCCCTGAGAGCACCGCCCCCTGGACGGCCGCGCCCATGGACACGCACTCCATGGGGTCGATGCCCCTCTGTATCTTCGGCCCGACTATGCTCTCGACGAAGCTCTGCACTATGGGCATCCTCGTCGGCCCGCCGACCATTATGATCTTCTCTATCTCGTCGGCCCGCAGCTTGGAGTCTGCGATGGCCTGGTCTATGGACCTCTTGCACCTCTGGACCAAGGGCTCCACGAGCTCCTCGAGCTTCGCCCTCGTGATGGTCTGCACCAGGTGCTTGGGCCCCGACGCGTCCGATGATATGAACGGCAGGTTGATCTCGGTCTGCATGGTGGTCGAGAGCTCGATCTTCGCCTTCTCGCATGCCTCCCTCACCCTCCAGAACGCCATGTTGTCCTTGGAGAGGTCGAGCCCGGTCTCCTTCTGGAACTGCGCCAGCACGTGCCTCGTGACGGCCTCGTCCATGTCCGACCCGCCCAGCTGGGTGTCGCCGGATGTGGATTTCACCTCGAACACGCCGTCGCTGAAGTCCATGATGGTGACGTCCAGCGTCCCTCCCCCGAGGTCGAAGACCATTATCTTCTGGGAGGTGCCGCTCTTGTCCAGGCCGTACGCCAGCGCCGCGGCGGTGGGCTCGTTGATTATGCGTACCACCTCCAGCCCGGCTATCGCCCCCGCGTCCTTCGTCGCCTGCCGCTGGTTGTCGTTGAAGTACGCCGGCACAGTGATCACCGCCTTGTCTATCTTCTCGCCGAGGTACGACTCGGCGTCCTTCTTTATCTTCTGCAGTATGAATGCGGAGACCTGCTGGGGGGTGTACTCCTTCCCGAGCGCGACGACCTTGTCGTCCGACCCCATCTTCCTCTTGACGTTCTTTATCGTGCCGTCGGGGTTCGTCACCGCCTGTCTCCTGGCGGGCTCGCCGACCAGCAGCTGGCCGTCCTTCGTGAACGCGACGTACGAGGGGAACGACTTCCCCCCGACGCTGGTCCCTTCCGCGCTGGGGATCATGGTGGGCCTGCCGCCCTCCATTACGGAAGCGGCCGAGTTGCTCGTCCCCAGGTCTATCCCTATTATCCTTGACATGTCTCATCACCTTCCTTCTTCTTCGTGACCTTCACCTTGGGGCACCTCAGCACCTTGCCGTTCATGCGGTACCCTTTCTGGAACACCTCCGCGATCTCCCCGTCGGTGTCCGCGTCCACCGTGCATATCGCCTCGTGCACGTTGGGGTCGAACCTGCAGTCCGTGGGGATCTCGGCGAGGCCGTTCTCCTCCAGGATCTTCATCAGGTTCTGCCTTATCCCACGGATGCCGGCGACCAGCTCCGTCTCCTCCTTCGCCGCCCCGAGCGCCCTGTCCATGTCGTCCGCTATGGTCAGGAGGCTCCTCGCCATGCCCCACACGGCGAACTTCCTGAACTCCTCGTTGTCCCTCTCGGTCCTGATGCGGAAGTTCTCGAAGTCCGCCTGGAGCCTCCTCGCCATGTTCAGGTACTCCTCCGCCCTGGCGTTGGCCTCGGCGAGGGCGTCCCCGGCCCCCGTGGGCTCCGCCGCGTCGCCTTCCTCAGGCTCTTCCACTTTAGACTTCCCAGTCATTGGCAGACCTCCGTTAAGCTGAAATATAATGTTGAAGGGGCCGGAGGCCCCGTTTTAATGGTTTCAGTCGTCATCGAAGGAGGGCATCTCGTCGCCGGAGCCGTACTCCGGTATAGAGCTCGCCTTCGACGCGATGACGTCGTCGATCCTGAGGATCATGACCGCCGCGTCGGTGGCCGAGTTGATGGCCTGCTTGCCGACCCTGTGCGGCTCGATGACGTTGAGCTTGCGCATGTCCTCGACCTTCCCCGTGAAGGGGTTCAGCCCGGCGTTNGCCTTCCCGCCCTTGTGCTCCTTCCTCATCTGGATGTTGATGTCTATCGGGTCGAGGCCCGCGTTCTCGGCGAGCGTGGTGGGGATGATCTCCATTGCCGAGGCGAACGCCTCGATGGCTATCTGCTCCCTCCCGCCGACCGATGCGGCGTAGTCCCTGAGCTGCATCGCTATCTCCATGGCCGTGGAGCCGCCGCCGGTGACGATCATGCCGTCCTCGATGGCCACCTTCACGACCGACCAGGCGTCGACGAGGGACCTCTCGACCTCGTCCGCGACGTGGTTGGTCCCGCCCCTGACCAGTATGGACACGGTCTTGGGGTCCTTGCACCCGGTGATGAACGTCATCTCCTCGTTCTCGATGACCTTCAGCTCGACGAGGTCCGCATACCCGAGGTCCTCCGCGCTGAACTCTATGATCTTGTGGCAGATGCTCGCGCCGGTGGACTTCGCCAGCCTCTCCGTGTCGGACTTCTTGACGCGCCTGCAGGCGTAGATGCCCTCCTTCGCGAAGAAGTGCTGGGCGAGGTCGTCTATGCCCTTCTGGCAGAACACGACGTTCGCGCCCGACTTCTTGATCTGGTCGACCATCGCCTTGAGCATGTTCTCCTCCTCTTTCACGAAGGCCGAGAGCTGCGACGGGTCGGTTATCTGGATCTTCGCGTCGATCTCCGTTTTCTTTATCTCGAACGCCGCGTCGACGATGGCGATCTTCGCCCCTGTGACCTTCTTGGGCATCGAGGGGGAGACGGGCTCCTTGTCCAGGATCAGGCCCTTGACGAGCTGGGACTCGTCCATGCTCGCGCCCGCCTTCTTGACGGTCTGTATGTTCTTCAGGTCCGCCGTGTACTTGCCCTTGGCGTCCTGCTCGACGATCGTCTTGACCGCGTCAACGACCATGTCGGCGAAGAACTCCTTCGAGCCGCCGACCTGCTTGCTGATCATCGCGTTCTCCGCGATCTGCTTCAGGAGCTTCCCGTCGTTTATGCTCACTTTGGTCGAGACCTTCTTGAGGACCTCCTGGGCCTTCGCGTTGGCGAGCCTGTACCCGGCGGTTATGATCGTCGGGTGCACGTTGGCGTCGATCATGTCCGTCGCCTTCTTCAGGAGCTCGCCGGCGAGTATGACGGACGTCGTCGTCCCGTCCCCGACCTCGGAGTCCTGCGTCTTCGCCACCTCGACCAGCATCTTCGCCGCCGGGTGCTGCACGTCCATCTCCTTGAGGATCGTGACGCCGTCGTTGGTTATCACGACGTCCCCCATGGAGTCGACGAGCATCTTATCCATGCCCCTCGGGCCGAGGCTGCTCCTTACTGCGTCAGCGATCGCCCTGGCGGCGGTGATGTTGTTGTACTGTGCGTCCTTGCCTTTGTCCCTCTTGGTCCCCTCTCTGAGGATCAAGATGGGTGTGTTGCCCATGCCCATTTCTTCAGACCTCCAAATGTTATCCCAAGCATACGCCATGGGATTTCTAAGGGGGTTATGGTTTGTTCTTCTATATAAACTAACCTATTGATGCCCCTGACAGGTGATCTGTGGGCGGCGGCCACGACGCCGACATGTGGGGGCCGTCCACAGGCGTTAATGCATAACCAAATTGTTCCCATCGGCCTCGAGCCTTTCAAGTCTTGGCAGCCTGTGAATAGACGGCGGTAAAAAGTCGATTCTCATACCCGATATGTCCAAGCTGACGAGGTTAGGGTAACGGTCGAATACGTCGGGGATCGAACGGCCGTTTTCATTCAGAACAAGATAATCCGCCTTTTTGCGGCTTCTCCACCCAGATAGATTCAGTGAGGTCAAGGCACTCAGCTCAGCGATACCGTCCAACACCTTTTGGAACAGGCCGTATGGCGGTTTCGGCAAACCATTGAAGCCATCACCCGTGACTTCAAGCCGTTCGAGTTTTTTCAAATTTGAAAGCACGGGGAAATCGTGTGCGGCGGAAAGCGCGCCTATGATCGACAGCGTCCTGAGATTCTTTAGATTATTGATATCCGGGTCGATGCCGGAGAAGAAACAGAGGTACAGATGGAGATTCTCTAATTGTGGGAGGTTTGCGATCCACTCGGGCATTTCGCAGGGCGCCGCATCCCCATAATGGCTTACCGACAGGGTTCTCAATGTGGGGGCTTCCGCAATGGTTTCGGTCATATCGAGGACACAATCCCCATTTATGACCAGCTCTTCGAGTTTTGGCGCTTTCCCGATTTCTGGCGGGACGAGGCACTTGCCGGAACAAACAATTCGTTCCAACAGCGGCAGAGAGCATATCTCCTTTGGAAACGTATACGCCTCCAAACTGGAGATGTACAGGGTTTTAAGGCCTTCGAATAGGGAATAGTCCAGGGGGACCTCGTTTGCGATTTCCGTGACGTTCAAAAATTCGATTGACGGAACGTACGGCTCATCATACAGGCCCTCTATGTCCCTGCCGATGATATTGAGGTGCTTGCCATCCATGCAAAGATAACCTTTCCTCACCATAGTTTGCTCCGTCACGTTTCCCGAGTAAGTATATTGTATAAAGTAGCTTACACGGTTACGATTGTGTTCCTTGATTCTTGGTTCCCCACATGCTCTTTGCGGACATGGTGGTTTTATCCGAGGGATATAGGCGGGCGATAATGCATCATCTTACCTACCTTGCTGGCCTCTGCAAACGCTTTTCCGTCCCTTATCGTATACTCCATGTGGCTTGCCATAACAAGCTTGTCCAGCATAGGCTTGTCCTTAGGGTCTATCTGCATCCCATGATAGTACTTGTAGAATACATCGTTCATCTCCTTCCCGTCAAACCTGTTCATATCGTTCCCCTCTGCCGGGCATTCCTGTCTCAATGAACGACATCTGACCATATCGCGAGCAAATATTTAAACAATCATAACCCGAGCTTTCATTGGGGTATAATGCCCACAAACATGACATTGGCTTTCACATCGATGACGCTTTACGACTACAGCGCAAAAAGCCATAGCTCCGCTCGAATCGATGGGGGCTATCGGCACTCGGCCTTGGGCGCCCTTTCATCAGCTATTTAAGACCGGTCAACATTAGGACTGACATGGCGGAGAAGAAGCGCTTTAGGATGAGGGGCGTCAAGCAGACACCGAAAAGGCTCGAGGAGGAGATCCTCGAGCGCTCCAGGAAACTCGCCGAGGACCCGGCGCTGCTCAGGCCGATGTGCGCGGGCAACTGCAGGAAGTGCATCTTCGACAAGACCTTCAAGGCCATCGACAGCATCTCCAGGTACAACGACGACGCGGACGCGCTCCTCAAGCTTGCGTCTAAGGGTTCGGACGACATGGCCCGGGCGTATGCGGGGACGATCTCCCTGAACGCCGCCGGGAAGATACCCATGCTGGCCACCGCCACCATCGGGGGCGAGAAGGTCCCCTTCGCCGTCAGGGGGACCGTGGGGAACGACAAGCTCATCGGCTGCCAGTACTACGACGACCCCAAGATAAGGCTCCTCTACTATAACGCGTTCATAAAGAAGAACAAGCTGCACCTCTACTCGTTCCGCGACGGCCTGGTGTGCACCAACTACCCGAACATGCCCGAGGACTACCTCTACGAGGCCTTCTGGGAGTCCCCCTACGAGTTCAGGGACGACGGGCTGGACTGCGGGCACAAGGACGCCCTCATACTGGACATAAAGGTGAAGTCCGTGGGCGGGAGCATAAGGATCTGCGAGAACTGCGCGAAGGAGGTCTCGACCATACAGTACATCATATCCAGGGTATGCGCAGTAGACCCCCTGGACGACCTGGACGTGAGCGTCATCCACCCCTACCACTCGGCGAGCGAGAGCGGCACCGAGAAGGTGGAGGGCGACCTCCTGAAGAGGTACCTGCGGGGGGAGATCAACGACAGGACCCTGCTGAACACTATAAAAAGAGAGAAAATGGGGAGCCTCAAGAAGGGGGACGTGTCCACGTACGTCATAGGGACGGAGAACCACGGCTCCGACCTGGGCTCCTTCATCTCCGCCCTCTCCGGCCCGGAGGACGAGAAGGAGACGCTGAGGAGGTTCCTCAGCTCCGCGCCGGTGTCCGTCGTCATAAAGGGCGGCAGGACGTCGGAGGCGCTGAACTCCCTCTGGGAGGGCCATTGGAGGGAGCTGGTCGCCGCCCACACGTCGCAGGGGTTCGCCGACAACATGCGCGAGAGGCCGAAGGGCGCGCCGTCGCAGGCGCTCGCGGAGGCCCACAAGGCGTTCGCCTCCGCTGACGTGGCCGCGAGCCTGCCGGAGTTCAAGAAGCCGAAGCCGGTGACGAGGCTCTCGGACGCGCTGGCGAAGGCGGCCAAGGTGGGCGGGGGCGACCTGGTCCTGAAGACGATCGCGTCCGAGTCCCTGAAGGACCGCAGGCTCAGGGCCGTGTCCGCCGCGTTCGCCCTCGCCGCCGACCCGGGGGCGGAGCTGCCCATCCACCTGACCGACGACGAGCGGGACTTCACCGACTTCCTGATCCCCTTCGCCAAGTCCGTGATTGAGGCCGAGGGCGAGGGGTACCGCGGCGCCATGAACACCCTGCTGACGGCCAGCGGCTCCGGCGAGTCCGTCTAAAGCACCCTCACGTCCGCCACGTAGTGCGAGACGGAGGGGGCGAAGGACTTGACCTCCCTTATCCCCTCGATGCGGTACCCCTCGCCGGTCGCATCGAGCGCCGCCTCGATCCTGCCCTCGTGCCCGTCCACGTGGAACGTGTCGTGGTAGTGCACCATCCCGCCGCGTTTCGCCATGTCGAACGCCTTCGGGAGGAACGCCGACGTCGTCTGGACGTACCCCATTATCACCCTGTCCGCGAACCCCCTCCCCGGCATGTGCCTGTTGTCCCCCAGTATCGGCACCACTTTCTCGGCCACCCCGTTCCGCGCCGCGTTCCTCAGCAGGTACCGGTACGAGTCCGGGTTCTTCTCGCAGGCGAACACCCTCCGGGCGCCGGCGAACCTCGCCACCGGGAGCGTGAAGTAGCCTATCCCGGCGAACATGTCGACCACCGTCTCCCCGCCGCAGTCCATCTCCTTCATCCGGAGCCTCTCGCCTATGTTCCCGGAGGCGAACATGACCTTGCCCACGTCGAACTCGTAGAGGACGCCGTTCTCGAGCCTGACCGACTCCGTGCCGCTCCCGTAGAGGACCTCGGTGCTGGGCCTCCTCAGCTCCCCGACGGACCCGCCGACGTCGGCGCACACGGTCCTCGCGCCTAGGACCCCCGCGTACGCCTCGCCTATCTCGCTTTTGTAGGGGGCGCACCTGCCGTCCAGCTTCAGCACGACCACGTCGCCGACGAACTCCCATCTCATGGGCAGCGCCGCCGACACGTCGGGTGGGAGCCAGGAGAGCCTCTCCAGGACGCGCTCCTGCGGCCTCCTCCTCTCCAGGGTGTGCGCCGGCCCCTCCTCGAGCGCGTACCCCATGCATTCCATCTCGCCCTCCCTGCCGGCGGCGACCGGCACCAGCCTGTCGCCCCCGTCCCTGCCTATCTTCGCCGACCTGTCTACCAGGCCCAGCCCCATCAGGTATGGGATTACGCTGGCGGCCTCGGACGACCTTATGCGCGCCAGCCTCACCGTCCTCATAGCATCCCCCGAATGACATGGGGCAGGAGCCTCGCGCACGCCCTCGGGTCCCTGAGCATGGGGCCCGCCACGCCGCTCGGGCGGTCTATGTCTATCCCCCCGAGGACGGACCTCACGTTCTCGCTGTCTATCGCCGCGAACACCTTGTCGAGGTCGCTGTCCGACATCCTGGTGAACATCCCCCTTATCCTGTACCCCCTGGACAGCTCCCTCCCGATCTCCCTCCTCCATCCCCTCTCGTACCCCGAGAGGCGCCTTGGCGACGTGTCGCCGTCGGAGAGGGCGTCCACGGCCGTCCTCGCCAGGACGGGGGCGGCCCTGCATATCGGGTACAGCCCGCCCCCTGACACGGGCTTGACCTGCCCTGCGGCGTCCCCAATCAGGAGGGCCCTCTCGCCGTACGTCCTCGGCCTCCCGCCGAGGGGTATCTTGCCAGCGTGCTTCGCCACGACGTCCCCCGCATCTATGCCTGCCGCCCCCAGCAGCCTCTTCAGGAACATGTGGGGGGTACCGGCCGCCCCCTCATTCACGCACAGCCCGACCCTGACCATGTCCCCGAAGGGTATCTCCCAGCTGAAGAACCCCGGCGCGAACTCGGACCCCAGCCTCAGCGTCATCACGTCGTCGTGCCCGGACCTGCGCCTGGCATCGGCCTGGATGCCGCGGACGTACTCCCTCGGGGGGCCTATTCCAAGGGACTCCGCCACCCTCGAGCCGTGCCCGTCCGCCCCGACCAGCAGCCTCGATTCCAGCTCGCCCTTGTCCGTCGACACCGTTACGCGGCCGTCGGACACCCTGCTCCCGGTGTACCTGACGCCGTACCTCAGCTCGGCGCCGGCGTCCGCCGCCTTCTCGGCCAGCGCCCTGTCGAGCGCCGCCCTGTCTATGATGGCGGCGCCTGCGCCCTTGAACCTGACCTCCAGCCTCCCCCCGCCAGGGAACACGACGTCCGCACCCGTTATCCTGTTGAGGACGTCCGGCCTGGCCCCCAGCATCCCTATGGCGGCGTCCGTCAGGAGGCCTGCGCAATGAGGGGGCGACCCGGAGGAGGGGTGCTCCTCCAGGACCACTACGTCGAGGCCCCCCGCGAGGAGGCGGGCGGCGATGGTCCCGGCAGGGCCGCCGCCGACCACCGCCGCATCGTGCATGGGATCACGTCTTCTTGGACTTCTCGTAGTCCTTGATGAAATTCTGTATGCCCTCGTCCGTCTTGGGGTGGGATACCATCTGCTGGAGCACGTTGTAGGGTATGGTGGCGATGTCGCACCCCATGGCGGCGGCCTCGAACACGTGCATCGGCCCCCTTATGCTCGCGGCTATCACCTCGGTCTCGAACCCGTAGTTGGACAGTACGGCCAGAACCTGGCCGAGGGCCTCCGTGCCGTCGGCGCCTATGTCGTCCAGGCGGCCTATGAAGGGGGACACGTACCTCGCCCCCGCCTTCGCCGCCAGCAACGCCTGCTGCGGCGTGAATATGAGCGTCATGTTGACGTCTATGCCCTCCCCTGACAGGACCTTCACGGCCTTGAGCGCCTCGACGCACATGGGGAGCTTGACGTTTATGTTCTCGTGTATGGACGCGAGCTCGCGGCCCTCCCTTATCATCCCTGGGGCGTCGGGGGCCATCGCCTCCGCCGATATGGGGACGTCCACGATCCCCGCTATCTCCTTGACCCTGGTGCGGACATCGGTGTTCTCCTTGGCTATCAGGCTGGGGTTCGTGGTGACCCCGTCGAGCACCCCCCAGCCGTCTATCTCCCTTATCATGTCGAGGTTCGCCGTGTCTATGAATATCTTCATCCTCTCAGCTCCTTCTTCCTGCCTATGGACCTCTTGGCCGCCGCCGCTATGTCCCGCGGGGTCAGCCCGTACTTCTCGAACAGCCTGTCGGGGGCGCCGGACTCCCCGAAGGTGTCGTCCGTGCCCACCATCTCGAGGGGCGCCGGCGACTCCCTGGCCAGGAAGTCGGCG
>WRNL01000051.1 GCA_009776625.1 Methanomassiliicoccaceae archaeon
TGCGGCGGCCCTCGCCTCCGCCGGCTACGGCTGCCTGCTCATGGTCGGGGGGCCCGACGGGCAGGGGCGGGCCGGGCGCGTCCGCATCATGCGGCCCGACGGGTCGCCCCTCCCGGAGGGGCGGCTCCGGGAGATGGCTGCCCATGCGGAGCGCACGCCCCTCCCCGGGCATGAGGGGGTGGGGCGGCTCCAGGGGCTATGCTCGGTGGCGGAGGACTATGCCAGGGCGGTCGTCGGGAGGCGCGGGGGGAGCGTCGACGCGCCCGTCATACTGGACTGCGGGCGCGGGAGCGCGTCGGCCTGCGCCCCGCGCATACTCGAGGCGGCCGGCGCCGACCTCACGACGATCGACGCGCACAGGGGCCACAGGCCGCCCGGCCCCGGCGGGGGCGGCCCCGCCCGCCTCGCCGAGATCATGGGCATGGAGCTCGGCAGCATTGGGGTCGCGCTCAACGGCGACGGGACGAGGCTCGCGCTCTTCGACGAGGACGGAAGGCACGTAGACCCAGAGGGCACGCTCGCGCTGATGTTGCTCTATCTGAGGCCCTCGTCCGTCGTGGTGCCCTTCGACGCCTCGGCGTTGGTCGACGACGCTTTCATGGGCCTGGCCGGGGAGGGGGTGCGCACAGGCGCCGCGTACGGCGGCGGGAGGCGGCTGATACGGGCGGGGAACGACCTCGCGTCGGTGACCGAGGCCGTGAGGGGGAGCGGCGCGGAGCTGGGCGCGATGGCCGACGGGACGTTCATATTCCCTGACTTGACGCTGTGCCCCGACGCGATCAGCGCGGCGGTGGTCCTCGCGAGGATGTCCGGGGAGAACAACATGGGCGACCTGCTCGCGTCCTTCCCGAGGTACACGGCGCTCAAGGAGTCCGTACGCGGCATCCGCAACGCCGAGTCCTTCGGCAGGAGGCTCGGCGACAGGCTGAGGGAGCTCGGCGCCGACGGCGGCATGGCGGTCGACGGCCGGAGGGTATGCATGGAGGGGGGATGGTTCGCCATCTCCCAGGCGCCGGGCGACCCCGGGCGCGTCGATGTCAAGGCCGAGGCGAGGGACAGGGCCTACGCAGTCAGCATGATGGAGATGGCGAAGGACATAGCGCGGGGCTGCATGTGATCAGAATACGACCTCGAGGTCGACGACCCTCCCGTGCGAGTCGTAGGCCCTCCAGCTCCTCCTGTCGTAGGGCTGGCACGTTATGAAGTGGATCCCTCCCATGTAGCCGAAGAAGTCGAGGTCCGCATCGGACGGCTCGTTGCTGTAGCCGGGGTGGGAGTGCGCCGACCCGGACTTGCGGAAGTCTATCGGCGACATCCAGTCGTTGATGAAGCTGTGGCTCTCGCCGTACACGGACCCCGGCACCAGGACCATCTCGGATATCACCCCGTCGTACTCCCGGTGGAAGCAGATGAACTCGTCCGGGTAGGCGGACCTCGCGGACTCGTTGAACCCGTCGATGAAGTCCACGCTGACCCCGTACACCCTGTTCATATCGCGTTCACCAGCTTCTCCCTCACCCTCGAATAGAAGTCGGTGTTGAACCTTATGAACCGGACGGTCTCCGGCGACCTGATGAAGTCTATGTGGGTCTTACCTTTTATCTCGTACTCCTCCTGCCCGTCGATGACCAGGATGCACCCGCTGTCCATCACCGTCTCGACGGTCACCTTCGCGTCGGCGGGGACGACGAACGGCCTCGACGCGAACTTGTAGGCGGCCATGGGCACGACTACGACCGCGTTGACGCAGGGGTCGACGAGAGGCGCCCCGAGGCTCATTGCGTAGCAGGTGGAGCCGGTGGGGGTGGAGACTATTATCCCGTCGGCGCGGACCTCGGTCATCAGCCTGTCGTTCACGTAGACCTTGAAATGCCTTATCTTGGCGATGGAGTCCGTGTGCACGACCGCCTCGTTCACCGCCTCTGCGAGGTACTCCCCGTTGTACCAGGAGCTGAGCTTGAACCTCTCCTCCACCGTGTACTCGCCCCTGCGGAGCCTCCCGATGCCGTCCTCTATGCCGTTCACGCCGACCTCGGCCAGGAACCCCACGCCGCCGGCGTTTATCCCTATGATCGGCGCCTTGTTCTGCATGGACGTCCGGAGGATGGTCCCGTCGCCGCCGATGGTTATCATTATGTCGACCCTCATGTCCTCCAAGGGGCAGCCCTTCATGCCGAGCTCGGCGGCGATGCCCTCCTCCAGGACGTAGGCGCACCCTTCCAGCGCCCTCATGGCCCTCCTCGCATGCTCCTTGGCCTCCGGTATCCGGGTGTTCGCGCATATGCCGTACACGGGGGACTCCGGTATCTCGTTCCTCGACTTGACTATGAAGTCGTACGCCCTGCGGTCCCCGAACGCGATGAAGTTGGAGTGGCACCCTAGGTCGAAGCCCATGTCGAGGACGTTCCCGTCGAGGTCGTACACCTCCCCCCCGGCCTCCCTCAGCACCAGCGCGCTGGCGGCGATGTCGACTATCCTGATCGCCCGGGAGTACCTCTCCGAGTGCATCATGAAGCCGTCCGCCTCCCCCTCTGCGACGAGCACCATCTCCAGCGAGGCGCACCCGAAGGAGCGCGAGGACTTTACCCTCTTGGCGAGGTCGAAGGAGTCCGGGTGTGCGCCGTTGCCCAGGTATATCATGAGGAACAGGTCGTCCATCTCCGCTTTCCTGACGTGGATCCTGACGCCGTTCTTGTACGCCCCCCTCCCCTTCTCGGCGGTTATCACGTCGCCGGTGGCGAGGTTGCGGAGGTATGCGGTGTGGACCCCGGAGAGCGACCCGGTGCCCACGGCCATCGAGATCGTGAACATGGGGACCCCTGCGATGGCGTTCGACGTCCCGTCGATGGGGTCCAGGACCAGGGTCTCATCGCCGCCGTTGTCGACGAACCCGATCTCCTCGCTGAGGACGTTCAGGCGGATGCCGTGCCGCTCGATGAACGCGAGGACCGTGTTCTCGGCCACCTTGTCTATCTGGGAGGTGGCGGTCCCGTCCGCCCCCATCCCCAGGCACTCCCCCCTGCACCTCGAGTCGGGGATCTTCCATATCGCCTCCTCCACCGCGTCGGCTATGTCGCTCAGGACATCCATCATGGCTGTAAAGAGATGGTCGCAATATATTGTTCTTTTGTTCGCACATCCCCCGGCGCCGCGGTCAGGAACGTGGCGTCAAATGGGGCCGTCCGCCGCTGCGGCGCTCGGATAGGCGGCCAACGCCCCGAACGCCAGCATCGCTATGCCGGCGGCGACGGCGATGTACGCGCCCGCGCCCACCCATTCCATGGACACGCCGTCGCTGATATACCAAATGTACACCACCGCCGCGATCAGCGCCCCGGCGCCGCATACAGCCGCGCCCGCGCCGCCCAGCCTGCCTGGCCTCATGATGGCTAGCAGCCCGCTGAGCAGCCCGCCGATTGAGAGCATCAACATGGCCAACGGCATGTAGAACGGGTATGTCTCGCCGATGTCGCTTAAAGACGAGTAGTCATAAGCCATCCTGAACATCTCCCAGCCGCTGTAACCCCTATTCACTATAGGGCTGAACGTGGCGTATCCCAAATCGTCCACAGGGAAAAAGTCGAAGCCGAACCACGTCAAGAACACGCTTAGGGCTCCGACGAGACCCGCTGTCAGCACTATCAATGCGAACACAGAGGTCTTTGTTTTTAGGTCGGCCATTTGTATCCCGCTATTGGAAGATACGAACCTGCCTATATAAAATACATATGAGCCATGCGACCGCCCGGCGCCGTCTGTGCCGATGCGCCGCCGTCAGCCGAAGGACGACCTCAGCGCCCCGGACGCCGCCATCACAATACCGGCGGCGACTGCCATGTAGACGCCTGTGCCTATCACGCCCGATGTGTCGGTGAATATGAACAGGATCGCTATGATCGCCATCATCACACCCGCCGAGATCATGCCTGACCCGAACGCCCTCTTCGTCGACGCGATGGCCACGAGGCCGGTTATCAACGCGGATATGGACGACACCAGCACCATGAGGGGGATCCAGCCGTAGAAGCTCGACAAGCTACCCCCGGATAAGCCGTCGATCATGTTCTTCATGAGCTCCCAGCCCGTGAGCGCCGTCCACGGCGAGAACACCGACGCCACGCCTATCGCGCCGCCCACCATCATCAATATAGAGAACAGCGCCGCTTTCGAATCGACCATAGTATTCCTCCTTATTACCCAAGTAGCGGAATCACACTCGACGTATATAAAAGGCGGAGTGGGCGTTCCCATATACACAGATATTATTAAATCATAGAGGCATTACAAAACATGATCCCCGTCGACGGCACAGACGGCACGGTTTACTCGGAGAACAACAAGCTCTACACGCTGTCGTCTAACCCCGGGGTCCGGGTGTACGGGGAGAAGATCATGAAGGCCTCCGGCGTGGAGTACAGGGAGTGGGATCCCAGGAGGAGCAAGCTCGCGGCCTACATCAAAGCGGGCGGGAGGGTGTTCCCCATCAAGAGGGACAGCAGGATTCTCTACCTAGGTGCCTCCAGCGGGACCTCCGCGTCCCACATCTCGGACATCGCGGCCGAGGGGAAGGTCTACTGCGTGGAGTTCGCGCCGAGGATGTTCAGGGACCTCGTCAACACCTGCGCCACCAGGCCGAACATGATGCCGATACTCGGCGACGCCACCAACCCCGAGGGGTACCAGTTCGCCGTCGGGCTCCTGGACATAGTCTACGCCGACGTCGCCCAGAAGAGGCAGGCGGAGATAATCGCGAACAACATGGACTTCTTCCGCGCCGACGTGGGGATGGTGGCGATAAAAGCCAGGTCGGAGGACGTGACGTCGGAGCCCTCCGAGGTATACAGGGCGTCGGAGGACAGGCTGAGGGAGATGGGGTTCGAGATCCTTGACTCCAGGGACCTCGAGCCGTACGAGAACGCCCACAGCATGATCATATTCAAGAGGAAGTGACGTGGCCACCGTCTACGCCGTGGCGTTCGACGGCGGCCGCTTCCTCATGGTGTTCAACGAGGCGCGCGGGGGCTGGGAGATGCCCGGGGGGAGGATCGAGGACGGAGAGGCGCCGGAGGAGGCCGCCAAGAGGGAGTTCCTGGAGGAGGCGGGGTACCGCGTCGAGGTCCTTGCCACGAAGGACATCGGCCACTGCCTTGTCTGCGCCTGCCTGCTTCTGGACCGGGTAAGGGAGACACCGGAGATGCGCTCCGAGCTGTTCTCGGAGGTCCCGGAGCGGATCGCCTTCGACAGGTCGGAGTACGAGGACGTGGTCCCATGGGCGCGCTCCGTCGCCCGTCCGGCCGGGAAGGGTGCGTGATGGGCCTGAAAGGGGCAAGCCGCCCCTCGAACCAGATCCATTTTCCTCAGCTACCTTGTGTAGACCGGCTCCAGCATCATTCCCCCGTCTGGATATATGCCGCGGAGGGTACAGTTAGGATGACAATCCCGACGTGTGGCCGGTCAGCACGCGGCGGGGTGTCGCGCACGGCTTGCATGGGGGGATGTCCGGGGTCAAGCCCTGAACAGGTCGTTTATACCGACTAGGGTCAGCCTCTCGTTCCTTTCCGCCTCCTCTTCGAGACCTGGAGTGAAACCTGATTTAGAGAATATGTAGTAGTGGACGTCCTTGTCAGGGAACAGCACCGCATTGTCCCTCATGCTCTCGTAGACGTCCCGACCCGCCTCCCGGTTCCTCCACTTGCATTCGCCCATGACGATCCGCCCCCCTTCCGGGGAGGAGGCGACGATGTCGATCTCCGTCTCCCTCTTCGTCACAGGGTTGCCCCCCCACCACCTCCCGATCCTGTTGAAGATGAACGGCATCTCGCGTTTGAGGTTGAGGCGCATGAGGTACTGCTTGCAGATGTCCTCGAAAGCAGGCCCCATGAAATCGTTGATGGATGGCCGCACCAGATCCTCGTAGACGCGCTCGTCGCCTGCGTCGATCAGTGTGACCGCGCCAGGGACGAACCGGTACCAGAAGCGGTACATGCCGTCCTTTATGCGGTACACACCGTTCCTGTTGTCCTTGGCGAACATGGGGGCCTCCTTCTCTAGGATCCCGAGGTCGACGAGGTTCTTGACGTACACGGCGGCCGCCCCGCCCTCCATCCCCGTCTTAGAGGCGATCTCGTTCATCCTCGTCGCGCCGTTCGCGACCGTTCCGATTATGGCGTTGTACGTGGCAGGCTGGCGCAGCTCCTGTTTCAACAGGTTGTACGGCTCCTCGTAAAGCAGCCCTTTCTTCCTGAAAAAAGAGGCCGCTATCCCCTTCTCGACCGTTCCTGCCTCTGCGATGGTGCTAAGGTGCTGCGGCACGCCCCCTGTCACTGCGTAGCCGAGCAGCTTGTCCTCGGCGCACGCGTCGCCGAAGAACTCGGCGCTGTCGAGATAGTCCAAGGGGTCGACCCTGAGCTGCGCGGTACGCCTCCCGTACAGGGGGCTCTGGTAGCCGAGGACCTGCCTCTCCATGAAGCTCATGCTCGAGCCGCATAGTATCAGCATTATGTTCGTGTCCTTCAGGACGAGGTCTATGTGCCTCTGTAGCTCGGAGGACAGAGGGGGGTACGCCTTTGCGAGGTAGGGGTACTCGTCGATGGACAGGACGAGCCTCTCCCCTCCCGCCCGCTCCACGATGTAATCCATAGCGCCCTCCCAGGAGGGGAAGCCGCCCTGCGAGGACGGCCTCGGGAACATCGAGAACACGCTTTTCGAGAAACCCTCCATATTCACCGAGTTGGTGTTTTCTGTGGCGGTGAACCTTATCGCCCTCTTGTCGCCACGCCTTATGAACTCGCTTATGGTGCTCGTCTTCCCCACGCGCCGTCTGCCGTAGATGACGACGAACGAGAATCCCTCTCGTTCGTACTGCTCCTCGAGCGATTCCAGCTCATGCGCCCTGCCTCTGTCATAGAACACCTCCATATTTTTCACCAAATCTTGATTTGCCAAATCGTGATTTGCTAAATCGTGATTTGCCAAATCGTGATTTGGTTATATAACCATTGCTGGTGTCTGAACCGCCCTTGAGCGAAACGGGAGGGGGCACGCCGTTCCTGACAGCGTGCGGGAACCGCCACGAGCAGGGCGCAAAAGGGTCAATCTTTTATACTCCTTCTTAATTGGAGTGTCAAGCCTCGCCGCATATATAATGATCGGAGAATCAAAAATATGGCAAGAATGCACACAAGAAGGAAGGGCAGGTCCTGTTCGAAACGCCCCATGATTAGCGAGAACCCCGAGTGGGTCCCGCTCACCGCCGCCGAGATAGAGGACCTCATCGTGCAGTTCACCGAGAGCGGGAACACGTCCGCGAGGATAGGGCTCGTGCTCAGGGACCAGTACGGGGTCCCCAACGTGAGGTTGGCGACGGGGAAGACCGTCACCGAGATCATGAAGGAGAAAGGGGTCATGCCCGACCTCCCGGAGGATCTCTCCAACCTTATGAGGAGGGCGATCTCCCTCAACGTCCACATAAAGAACAACAAGGGGGACGTGTCCAACCTGAGGGGGCTGCACCTGATCGAGGCGAAGATCAGGAGGCTGGAGCGCTACTACAAGAGGAACGGCATCCTACCCCCGACATGGAAATACTCCCTCGCGAACGCAGAGATAATGCTCAAGTGAGGGCCGCATGGACGACGGCGTCCTCCCTCCCAAACTCCTTACCACCTTATCCCAGGCCGCCGGCATCGTCGGCGGCCACGACTTCGTCCAGGTGTATTCCCACTACGACGCGGACGGCATATCCGCCGCGGCTATAACCGCGAAGGCCCTCCTCAGGGCGGGGAAGGCGTTCAGGGTGACCCTCCTGACGAGCCTGAACGACCAGGCCATGGAGGCCATAAGGGGCGACCCGTCGGGGTGCGTCATCCTCACCGACCTCGGCGCGTCGTACCTGGAGGAGCTGGGCTCCCTGGGGAGGGACGTCATCGTCCTCGACCACCACCCCCCCGAGGGGGAGTCGGCGGGCGTGTGCCACGCGAACCCGCACCTCTACGGGATCGACGGCATGACGGACGGGTGCGGCGCCACCATGGCCTTCCTGTTCGCCGTCACGCTGAGCGAGGGGAACTGGGACCTGGTGCAGGTCGCGCTGGCTGGGATCGCTGGCGACAAGCAGCACATCAACGGCCTCAAGGGGCTGAACGCCCCCCTGTACAAAGGCGGGCTGGCGAAGGGCTACATAAAAACGCTGGAGGGGTCGATGGCGCCCTCCGGGCAGCTCACCTCCGAGCTCTTCCTCTCGACGGAGCCCTTCCTTGCGGGGGTCAGCGGCAGCGCGGAGGGCGTCGCCGCGCTCCTGGACTCGGCCGGCATCGGCCGGGAGAAGTACTACAGGGACCTCACCGCGAGGGAGAGGCGGAAGCTCTCCTCCCTCATCGCGCTGGGGCTCGTGGAGCAGGGGGCGTCCACACAGACCATGCTCGAGCTCTCCCGCACGAGGTACCAGCTGAGGGACTGGGACGCCGACGCGGAGGCGCTGGGGTCGATGCTGAACGGGTGCGGGCGCCTCGGCCTCGGCGGCGTGGGGGTGTCCGCCGGCATGGGGGACGCGAGGTGCGTGTCGAAGGCGGCGGAGCTGGAGAACGCATCGAAGGCCCAGGTGCTCGATGGGGCCCTCGCGCTCCATGGGGCGGGCCTCAACCAGATGGACAACATCCAGTGGTTCGACAGCTCGGAGTCCGGGTTCACCGGGATGCTCTGCGGCGTCGCGATGGGCTACATGGGGGACCCCTCGAAGCCCACGGTGGGGGTGAACAGGTCGGAGGAGACAGCCAAGGTGTCCTCGAGGGCGACGTTCGGCCTCTTGGACAAGGGGGTCGACCTCTCGGCCGCGCTGAGGGAGGCCTGCGCGTCCGTGGGCGGGACGGGCGGCGGCCACCGGATAGCCAGCGGGGGCTCCTGCCCGAGGGGCAGGTGCGACGAGCTGCTTTCGAACCTCGATGCTATCATAGGGCGGCAGCTGGGCCGCTGACGCTCACAGCGGCCTCCACACGGCCTCGACCTCGTCGGTCCTGAACCTCTGCCTGACCTCAGTGTCCCCTATGCCCATCCTCACGCCGGAGCCGTGCATGATGCTCCCGAGCCATGCGATCATGGCGCCGTTGTCTACGCAAAGCCTCCTGTCCGGGACGTACATCGTCGCGCCGCGGTCCTCGGCCATGTCCCTCATCATCTCCTGCAGGCGGAGGTTCTGCGCCACCCCTCCCCCGAGGAGGACCTCGTCCTTGCCTATGTGCGCCATCGCCCTCTCCGTGACCTCGGCTAGCATCGCGAAGGCCGTCTCCTGCACCGAGTACGCTATGTCCTCCAGCCTGTGGCCCCTCTCCTTCAGGATGAGGGCGGACGTCATCATCCCGGAGAAGGCCATGTCCATGCCCTTGACCGAGTACGGGAGGGGGAGGAGCCTGTCCCCCTCTTTGGCGAGCCTCTCTATGGCGGGGCCG
>WRNL01000052.1 GCA_009776625.1 Methanomassiliicoccaceae archaeon
CTCGCCGGACAGCCCGCCGCTGTAGCCAGCGTCCATGAATACGTACAGCTCCGTCACCGGCTCGAACCCCTTGTTGTCGTATGCCAGGGCCGAGTAGTCGGATGACGGGCCGTGCACGCTGAACGCGATGTCTCCGTCGGACACTGCGGCTTCGGAGCCGTATTGGTGCGGGTTCGCCCAGTATGCGACGACCTGTCCGGCCAGCACGAACGCTATAAGCACGGCCGCCAGCGCCGTCAGCCACCGGACGTTCACAGCGGCGACCCCCCTTTCATCTTGTCCCTGAACCATATCACTATGATGTACCATATGCCGATGGCCTCGATCATCCCTGTCACCGTGATGAGCAGGAACAGCGAGGACACGCCGAACACGGGCTGCTGCACCCACTGCATGATCCCCAGCACCCACTCCAGGTCGAGGATGCCCGTGTAGGCCGCCAGCGACGTGAGCACGGAGAAGTTGTTCATCACGAACGCGAACACCGCCGCGCCCCCCGTCATCAGTGCCCAGGGCAGCAGGTACCTCCTGTCGTTCACGGCGATGTGGTACGCCAGGAACACGATTATTATCATGAGGTACTGCGGCGCCGGTATCCACACGAATATCGCCGCCGTGGTTATCAGCATGCAATAGAAGAAATTGTTGTCCGCCTTCTCAGGCTCCGACTTCGCGAGCCTGTAGGACAGGTAGATTATCAGGCCGAATACCAAAGGCTGCAACAGGAGGACCGCCATGTAGCCCAGCGACTCCGTCAGCCCCTTTATCCCGTCCCCGCCAGTCCCCGCCGTCCCGGCGCGGCTCAGCATGAACCACAGGGAGTCCGTGAGCGAGCCCTCCAGGATCATCGGGATGTGGAGGACGACGGTCATGATCAACAGGCCTGCGGCCCCCAGCAGGATGCTCCTCTTCATCCCCGCCCTGTCCCCGCGGTTCTTCAGTACCATGTACGCCAACATCGGGAACACGGCGTAGAAGGGGAAGAACTTCGCGAATATGGCGAGGGACAGCATCGCGCCCCCAGTGAAGTAGCGGCCCTTGTACATCAGGAGCGCGGACAGGAACAGGAACAGGACCGCGAATGTGTCGAACATCGCCTGGACGGAGGACATGTATATCACGACAGGGCACAGGAACCACAGCGCGAAACCGAACGTCGCCTTCTTCTCGTTGCCGGTCCTCTCTTTCACCAGGTAGTACACCAGCGCCCCCACTATGACGTCGCACAGTATGAAGGGTGCCTTGATGAACACGTTGAAGCCGATGGTCGTCACCTCGGGGGTGAAGTAATACCACCAGAGGTCCTCCGCCGGCAACAGGACGTCGAAGAAGGACACCATCGGGTGCACGTCGACGACGAAGCCGCTGAACAGGGAGAACGACCCCAGCATGTAGCCCCAGACCGGGGAGTAGTAGTAGCCCGGCACCTCGTACAGGCCGAACCCCGCCTGGATATGCTCCATGACCATGGCCCAATGGGCGATGTCGTAGGTGTACGTGAAGAGGGGCGCGAGGACGAACCTTATCAGCAGCCCTGCGACGAGTATCACCACGACCGGCCTTTTCAGCATCGCTGTGGCAGAAGAGAAAACACTGCCCCTCTCACCCTCGACGCTTGGGGATTCCATGGCATCCCATGCCCGATTGATACTTTATATTTTTGGACTGACCCCATCCCACGGGCCGTGGGCCATCATGGGCGGCGCCCGATGCGAAACGCAATTAACCGCGATGCCCTATACACAGCCCGATGAGGATCGTCGACGTTAACCCGTTCTTCTACCCCCACAAGGGCGGGATAGAGCACAGGATGCATGACACCAGCAGGCTGCTGGCGGGAAGGGGGCACGACGTGACCGTCCTCACGGGGAGGCTCCCTGGAACGGAGGAGGAGGAGACGGCCCCGGAAGGGTACCGCATCCTGCGCCTGGAATCGAGGCTCATCGACCTGTACAACCCGCCGTTCATATCGTCCAAGGGCGTCCTCGAGGGCATCGTCGGCATCGACCCCGACATCGTGAACTTCAACTACAGATGGGCCCCCAGCTACACCAGGGACCTTAAAAAATACGACGGGAGGAAGGTGTTCACATACCACAACATGTGGGGGGAGGGCGTCGGCCTCCAAAAGCGGCTGTCCGAGGCGAACGACAACCGTTTCAGGGGCTGTCTGGATACCTTCGACCACATCATCGCCGTGAGCGGGTATGTGAAGGATGACCTCGTGAGGCGGGGGTACCCCGAGAGGCACGTCACGACGGTGCCGACAGGCCTCTCGGGGTTCCCGGAGGCGGGCAAGGGGGACGGCGACTTCATACTTTCCCTCGGCAGGCTGGTCAGGACCAAAGGCCTCGACTACCTGCTGGAGGCCATGAGGGACGTCGACTCCAGGCTCGTCATATGCGGGAGGGGGCCGGACCAGAAACGCCTTGAGAAGAAGGTCAGGAAGCTCGGGCTCGAGGGCAGGGTGGAGATGAGGGGCTGGGTCGAGGAGGACGAGAAGGAAAGGCTGATGGGCTCCTGCAGGTTCTTCGTCATGCCGTCCCTGTTCGAGTCCCTGGGCCTCGCCGCCATAGAGCTCATGGCGCACGGCAGGCCCATCGTGTACACCGACGTCGACGGCCTCCCGGACACCGTGGGCGACGGGGGCGTGCCCGTGCCGCCGAGGGACCCGGCCGCGCTGTCGAGGGCGATGAACGCCCTCCTCGGCGACCGCAGCCGCACCGAGGCGCTGGGGGGGAACGCGCTCAGGCGGGCGCGGGAGTACAGTTGGGAGGGGCTGATCCCCATGATCGAGTCCGTCTACGAGAGGGTGATGTCGGGAGAGTGCTCCTCGAAGGACGCCCGCGGCTGACGAAAGATATTATTATGCAGCCCCTATGCAGAGTGGAACACATGACGCCCATCGCGGACTTCGTTAAGAGCTTCGTTAAGAAACACCAGGAGGGCCTGCTCTACCTCATCTGCGGCGCCGGCACCGTGTTCGTGAGCTGGGGCACTTACGCCCTCTTCGTCTGGCTCGGCATCGAGGTCAACGTGAGCAACGTCCTCTCGTGGGTCTGCGGCGTGTCGTTCGCCTTCGTCCTGAACAAATGGGTGGTCTTCGACTGCCGCTCCACGGAAGGGACGACCCTTGCGAGGGAGATCGGCTCGTTCTTCATCTTCCGCATAGCGACGGGCGTGGTCGCGATAGTGGCTTTCCCGGTACTGTACAACTTCGGGATGGGGCAGCCGCTGTTCGGCGTGGACGGCTTCATCGCGAAGATCGCCGTCAGCGTCATAGAGATAGTCCTGAACTACTTCGCGAGCAAGTTCGTGGTGTTCAGGAAAAAGAAGGACGATGCCTGAGAAGGCATCGTTCGGCCCTCAGCCGATGTAGTCCAGCCAGCCCTCGTACGCAGGGTCCTTCCCCGTGACGACGTCCAGGAACCTGCCCTGCAGGCTCTTGGATATCTCGCCGACGGCCCCTGAGCCGACGGCCCTGCCGTCGATGCTGGTGACCGGCGAGAACTCCGCCGCCGTCCCGGTCATCCAGACCTCGTCCGCGGTCATGAGCTGCGTCCTCGTCACCTGGGTCTCTACGACCTCGTGCCCCATGTCCCGGGCGAGCTCGATGACGGAGTTCCTGGTGATGCCGTCCAGTATGCATTCGGACACCTGCGGGGTGTATATCCTCCCCTTCTTGCATATGAAGAGGTTCTCCCCCGTGCATTCGGCGACGTGCCCGGTCGAGTTGAGCATTATGGCCTCGCTGGCGCCCTGGCGGACCGCCTCCATCTTCGCTAGGCATGACGTGACGTAGGTCCCGTTGACCTTCGCCCCTGCCGGCCCGCACAGGTTGTCCGGCCTGTGCCACGACGATGTAACCACCTTCGCGCCCTCCTCGGACGCGCTGCCGAGGTAAGCCCCCATGAATATGCATGTTATGGCCAGGCTCGCCGGGACGCCGATGGGGTTCAGCCCCGCCCTCTCGCCGTTGAGGAACACGCAGGGCTTGATGTAGTCGACCTTCTTGTTGGCCCTGACTGCCGCCTTCACCGCCTCCATGACCTCCCCTATGCTGTAGGCCTTGCCCCCGAACACGGGGTCTATGCCCATGACCTTGCAGCCGTCGAAGAGCCTCGCGACGTGGTCCCTCAGCCTGAACACCGCCGGCCCCTTTGGGGTCTGGTACACCCTAAGCCCCTCGAAGACGCCCGTGCCGTAGTTGAGGGCGTGCGCCATCACGTGGACCTTGGCGTCCGCCCAGTCGACCAGCCTGCCGTCCACCCATATCTTCTCGCCTTTCTCCATATCGTTCCCTCCAGACGGATCAGAGCGCGTTGAGCGCCATCACGTACTTTTCGGACTTGCTGCGCTCTATTATCTCCTCGACCTGCGCCGCCCCGCCGACCAGGCCGACGTTCCCGTCGGACGTCGATATCAGGGCGTAGGCGGACTGGCCCTCGTACGGTATCATCTCCGCGTCATAGACGTCCTGCAGCTTCTGGAGCCTGCCCATGGCGGTCTCCGCGGCCTCCTTGTCGATCACGGAGAGTACCATTCTCGACCTTTTCGGGATCTCGCATTTGCCCACCACTATGGTCTCGACGTTTATCTTGTTGCGGGTGAACTCGCCCATAACCCTCTGCATGACGCCGAACTCGTTCTTGACGATCAAGGATATCACGTGCATTGTTGCCACACTCAGGACGCTGATTATCCTGCGTATATATGAAATAGTGGTTTCAGGATAACATGGGTCATGGCCTGTGAAAAAACCTTCACGGTGATACTGCCTACGTACAACGAGGAGGAGAACATCGGCAGGATGGTCTCCTCGCTCCGGGAGATGTACCCCGACTTCCACATACTGGTCATGGACGACGGCTCCACGGACGGGACGAAGGGGATCGTCGACTCCCTGGCCCTGAGGGACATCCGGTTCATCGTCAGGGACTCTGACGTACGCGGGGTCACCGCCAGCGTCTGCGACGGCATCCTCGCCTCGGGGACCGACCTCTTCATGTGCATGGACTCCGACTTCCAGCACCCCCTCGAGGCCGCCGGCAGGCTTTACGGCGAGCTTTGCAAGGGCTGCGACCTGGCGGTCGGCGTCAGGGTCGACAGGAGGGCGCTCGGCCTCAAGAGGGGCCTGGGCTCCTGGATGTTCCACGCGCTGGCGCTGTCGGTGCTCTTCGTCCACGGGAAAGGCAGGACCAAGGACATCGCCAGCGGCCTCTTCGGCGGCGACGTGGGGCTTTTCTCCGAGGTCATAAGGGAGCAGGGCGACAAGTTCGAGATGAGGGGGTTCAAGCTGCTCTTCGACTTCCTGCGGAACGGCCCGTCCGACGTGAGGATAGGGGAGTTCACCTACAAGTTCGAGAAGAGGGACAAGGGGGAGTCCAAGGTCAGGCCGGAGACGGTCTACCGGTCGTTCCGCCAGTGCGGCGTGGTAGGGAGGCTCCTCGCCTGGGCGTACAAGGCGCTGTTCAGTTGAAGCCGCTGATTATCTCGTCGGCTATGTCGACGAACCGCCTCTTCTCCGTGACAAGGTACGTCTTCAGCCCCAGCCTCCTCCCGAACTCCATGTCCCTCTCCTCGCTGTCGCCGACCATGAACGACGCGTTGGGGTTGACATTGTGCTTGACGATCGCCGCGACCCCCATGCCCGTCAGGGGCTTCCTGCAGTCGCAACCGTCGTCCGGGTGGTGCGGGCAGTAGAACACGCCCTCTATGCGGCCCCCGGCCGCCTCGACCTCCCTGACCATCTTGTCGTGGATCGCCTCCAGCTTGTCCACGTCGATCTTGCCCCTGCCCACCCCGGACTGGTTGGTCACCACTATCACGATGTACCCTGCCTCGTTGAGCCTGGCTATCGCCTTGGGCACCCCCGGCAGGAGTTGGAACTTCGCCGGGTCGTCGCAATAGGGGACGTCCTTGGCTATGGTGTCGTCCCTGTCCACGAGGACCGCCTTCCTGCCGAACATCTCCCTCTCGACCATCCCGCATATGGCGTGGCATGCCACCAGGTACCCCTCCTGCACCCTGGGGGTCTCCCTCGTGGGTATGACGACGCCTATGTCGGCCATGTCCTTGAGCACCCCTCCCTCCCCGGTGAACGACACCGTGGACGCGCCGATCCTCTTCGCCGCGTCCAGCGCGAGTATCACGTTCCTGGAGTTCCCGGACGTGCTGAGGCCGACGACAACGTCGCCCTTCCTGCATATGGCCTCGACCTGCCTCTGGAACACCAGGTCGTAGGAGTAGTCGTTGCCGATGGCCGTCACAGGGGCTATGTTCGACAGCGACACCCCGGCCATCGCAGGCCTGTCGAACATGTACCTGCCGGAGAACTCGGCGGCTATGTGCTGCGCGTCGGCGGACGACCCGCCGTTGCCCATGAACACGACCTGGCCGCCGTTCCTAACCGACCTTATGATCATGTCGGCGACGGCCCTTATCTGCTGGGGGTCTATCCCCAGTATGGCCCTCGCGCTCCTTCCCAGCTCTGATTCTATGAAGTCACTCATTTCTGTTTCTCCAGGATGTCACTCCCTTTGGGTCGAACATGAAGTCCGTCACCTTCACGCCGTGCCTCCGGAGCTCCTGCGCCACGTCCGCGCTCTTGTCGTACTCGCAGATGAAGTACATGAACCCGCCGCCGCCGGCCCCGGACACCTTCCCTCCGATGGCCCCATTGTCTATGGCAATGTCGTACAGGCTATTTATCGTTTCATTGGATATCTTGTCGGAGAACTGCTTCTTGTACCCCCACGACTCGTGCAGGAGGGCGCCGGCGCCCTCTATGTCCCCGTCGCTCAGGGCATCCGCGATCTCCCTAGCGAGCCTCTTGGACTCGTCGAGCGCCCTCTCGTTCTCCCCCCTGTTGAAGGACTCTATCTGAGAGGATATTATCTCGGCGGACTCCCTCGACATCCCCGTGTAGCACAGGAGGGACCTGTACTGCAGCTCGTCCGCCACGTCCTCGTCTATGCCCAGCCTGCTCACCCTCACTCCCGCTGAGTCGATGTCCATGAGGTTGAACCCGCCGTAGGCGGCGGCGTACTGGTCCTGCTTCCCCCCCTTCAGGCCTATGTCCTCCCTCTCCAGCCTGTACGCCAGCTCCGCTGTCTCGTGGGGGCCCATCTCGGCCCCAAGCCACTTCGACACCGCGGCGATCATCGCCACCATCATGGTGGAGGAGCCGCCGAGCCCCGAGCCCGCCGGCGCGTCCGACTGGATGAGGATGTCGAACCCGCCCCTGACCTCGAAGTGGTTGGTGACGGCTTTGATGAGGTCGTTGTTGCCGTCCAGCTTCAGCGGCCCTCCGTCCAGCGGGGCCTCATATATCCCGTAGTACGACGAGCGCACCCGCATCGTGCGGTCGCTCCTCGGGGTTATGGTGCAGTATGCGTACTTGTTTATGGTCGTGTTGAGGACGCACCCCCCTCTCTGGGAGGCGTAGGGGTCCACGTCGGTGCCTCCCCCGGCGATCCCTATCCTCAGCGGGGCCCTGGCCCTGTAATAGTCGGTCATGTCACACCGTCCCGTCCTCTACCCTTCTGCCCGCCTCGATTGTCAGCCCGTCTTCGATCACCGAGCTGATTACCTCCGCCCCTGGGCATATCCTGCAGCCGGGGCCGATGATGCTGTTCTCGATCCTCGCGGAGCTCACCTTGCACCCGCCCATCACCACCGCGTTGGTCAGCCTGCTGCCGGTCACGGAGGAGCCTTCCATGACGACTGCGGCGGACACCTCCGAGCGGGTGACGCTCGCCCCGTAGCCCAGGTAGAACGGCCTCCTGACGACGGTCGATTCCACCCTGTCCCCTCCCCAGCTCATGTGCCCGTAGAGCTTGGAGGCCATGTCCATGTTCGCGCCCAACAGGTCGGCGGGGCGGCCCACATCCCTCCACATGCCCTTGAGGAAGAACCCTTGGATCCCTTTCTGCCCTCTCAGCAGGATCGGCAACAGATCCTTGGAGAAATCAAAGAATGAACCCTCTGGCACATTTGAAAGCGCCGTCTTGTTTATGACGTATACCCCTGCGTTCCCAAGGTCCGTGGGGGCTAGCTCCCGGCTCTCCGGCTTCTCGATGAAGCCGGTCACCCTGTCGTCCCCGTCGAGCGTGGCGATGCCGTACTGGGTCACGTCGTCCACCCTCGTGAGCGCTATGGTCGCCTCGGCGCCGCTCGCGAAGTGCGCCTGCACCTGCTCCTTCAGGGATATGTCCGCGAACACGTCGCCGTTGGCCGCGACGAACACGTCGTCGAGCCTGCTCTCCGCGTTCTTCATCGCGCCGGCGCTCCCCAGGGGGGCGTCCTCGTAGGAGTACACGATGGATACGCCCATGCCCGAGCCGTCGCCGATGGCCTCCTCGAGCTGAGACGACCTGTACCCGCACGCAAGGACCACCTCCTCTATCCCGGAGCCGGCCATCGACTCTATCAGGTACATGAGGCACGGCTTGTCCAGCACCGGGAGCACGGGCTTGGGGCGGTGGTTGGTGAGCGGCCTGAGCCTGGTGCCATGCCCCCCCACCACGATGACCGCCTGCCTTACCTCCTCCATGCGCATCCCTTTTTACTCTGTGTAAGTCCCCTTCATCTAATAAAGCTCACGGTGCGACCCTCGCCACATTGGACCCCGCCTCGACGCCGAACTCGGACGCGACGGGGGCGCATTTGGCCTTCAGGAGGTATGCCACGGGCACACCGAGCCGCTCCTCGCCCAGGGACTCGAAGTTCGCCATGCCCTTAGCGATTATCAGGCACGCCCCCTCCATCTCCCCCCGCAGATCGTCGCCGACCGAGCTCATGTCCACCCCTATCGCGAACCCGCCGGTGGTCAGCATGCGGTCCAGGTGGGCGTCCAGACCTGCCCGCAAAGCATCGTCCACGGTGACATCGTTTAGTATCGGCTCCCCCCTGACGACCCCCACGACCCTGTTACCCATGCCGCGTATGAGGTCGATCAGCGGCAGGTCGAGCAGGGACTCCCCGCAGTTGTCGAAAAGGTACACCACCGTGCCCCCTGACGCCAGGATCTCCGCCATCCTGCCGGTGTCGTCTATCGCCAGCTCCATGCCCAGCAGGGGCTCGAAAGCCCCGTCGAACTCGTCCGGGTCGTCTATCGCCAAGCCAGCGCCGAAATCCATGATGTTGCCAAGTATGGCGACCTTCACCGCCGCCCTGAGCCTGTCGCTGGAGGCGTCGATGAACCCCCTAGCCCTGCCGTCGTACCGGGCGGCGACCTCGTCCGCCCGCACCTTCAGGCCGTGGTAGGGATCCCTGACCCCCAGGGCATCGTATGACGCCCTGTGGACACGGGTCGCCATCCTCGCCGAGTTGGGCTCCTCCCGAGCCGCCTCG
>WRNL01000053.1 GCA_009776625.1 Methanomassiliicoccaceae archaeon
GCGTTCCTCGGCTCGGTCGTGGGGACGAGGGCCTCCAGGATGGTCGACGCGGGCCCGATGAGGAGGTACTTCTCGGTCCTCCTGATGGCGATATCCGTGATCGTGTTCCTTGAGGCGGGGGGCCTGCTATGAGGACGGGCGACGCGACGTCCCTGGCCCTGAGGTGCTGCCTCTTCTCCGGGGTCGCGCTCCTCGCGGCGGGCCTGGCGCTCTCCGAACAGGGCGCAGGGGAGACGGTCATGTGGCTTGGGGCCCTGGCGCTGATAGCGTCCCCCTTCGTCGGCGTCGTCGTCACCCTCGTGTCCCTCGCGGCGGAGAGGGACCGCGTGTGGGCGCTGGTCGCGGCGGCGCTCGCCGCGATGATCGCGGCGTTCCTCGCCCTGACCGTCCTTATGGGCTGAGTCGCCCCCTCTTCCCGCGCCCCTTGCATCCAGGCCCATCTCCGGCGCCCGGGCATCTGCCGCAGTACGAGCAGCCGCCCCGCTTCAGGGACCTGTACGTGAAGTAGGCGGAGAGCGCGACCAGGGCCAGCACGGCCAGGGCGGCTAAGGGGGTCGCGGCGTCAGCCATCCCGAGCCGACCTCCTGAACGGGCCGAAGGGGTCCCTCGCGGCCAGCAGATACGCCAGCACCGCAAGGGCCGCGGCGGCCGGGACGATGCCCCAGCCGAGGCCGCCGCCCGAGAGCAGCGTGACCGCCTGGTATGCCACCAGGGCGACCGCGTACGCCAGCGAGCACTGGTACGCCACGGCCTTCGCGGCGCCCTTCCACGACCCGAGCTCGTGCCTCATGGCCGCCACGGCCGCCACGCAGGGGGCGCATATCATGTTGAACAGGAGGAACGCGTAACCTCCAGCCGGCGTGAGCGCGCCGCCGACGGCGCCCCACAGGCCCTCCCCTCCGGCCCCGCCGGGGTCGAAGAGCACGCCGAGCGTCCCCACCAGGTTCTCCTTCGCGAGCAGGCCGGTGAGCGTCGCCATGGTGAACTCCCAGTCGTCCCCGAACCCGAGCGGCACGAACACCCAGCTCAACGAGTTGCCGATGCCTGCCAGCATCGAGTCCGCCGCGCCGACGCTGTTCAGGCCCCAGTCGTAGGACGAGAGGAACCACACGGCCACGCACGCCAGCAGCACGAAGGTGCCGGCGTTCCTCACGAATGCCCACGCCCTCTCCAGGGTCGACCTCGCGACGCTTACCGCCTGCGGGACGTGGTATGGGGGCAGCTCCATGATGAAATGGGACGGGGGGGCGGCGAGGGACCCCCACTTCTTCATTATCACCCCTGACATGAGTATGCACAATATGCCGATGAAGTAGACGGAGATCGCGACGAGGGCGCTCCTGCCGAACAGGGCGCCGGCGATAAGGGCCACGGCGGGCAGCTTCGCGGAGCACGGCATGAAAGTGACGGTCATCGCGGTTATCCGCCTCTCCGCCTCCCCTTGGATGGCCCTCGTGGACAGTATGCCAGGGACGCCGCACCCCATCCCGACGAGGACGGAGATTAGGGACTTCCCGGACAGTCCGAACCTGCGGAACAGGTGATCCATCACGAAGGCCACCCTGGACATGTACCCGCACTCCTCGAGCAGCACCAGGATCAGGAACAGCACCGCCATCTGCGGCAGGAACCCCACCACGGCCCCCACGCCCCCGATGATCCCGTTCACTATCAGCCCCACCAGCCATTCCGCGACGCCCGCGTCCGTGAGCCACCCCTCGGCGGCCGGCATGACTGTGCCGCCGATGTAGCCGTTGAGCGCGTCCGTCCCCCACGACCCGACCGTCTCTATCGCGATGAAATAGATGGCGAACATGACGGCGGCGAAGACGGGGACCCCGAGCCAGCGGCCGGTCACGACCCTGTCGATCCTGTCGGAGACGGTCTCCCCCCTCCTCGTGCTGCCGCTCCTGTCGACGGACTCGCCCACGATCCTCCCTATCAGGGAGTACCTCTCCTCGGCGACGATGCTGTCGGCGTCGTCGCCCTTCCTCGCCTCCATCGCGGAGACCACGGCCTCCACCCTCCCCCACACGCCCTCCCCGACGTCCCCCCTCAGCCTCTCGTCCCTCTCCAGCAGCTTCAGGGCGTGCCATCTCTCGGCCTCCGCCGGCACCACCCCCCGGATGACGCCCTCGACCGCCGAGACGTGCCCCTCCAGCTCCTTGGAGTACCTGAGGGCGTTGCCCGCCTCTGTCCCCACAGCGGCCAGCGCGGCACGGGCGAGGTCGTCGACGCCGTCCCCTTTCAGGGCGGCGGTCTCCACGACGGGGCATCCGATCGCCTTTGAGAGCTTGCCAAGGTCTATCCTCGTGCCCTCTTTGGCGACCGCGTCCATCTTGTTGAGCGCGATGACCGTCGGGATCCCGGCCTCGACGATCTGGGTGGTGAGGTACAGGTTCCTCTCCAGGTTCGAGGCGTCGACGATGTTGATCACCGCGTCGGGCCTGTCCTTCAACAGGAAGTCCCTGGAGACCACCTCCTCGGGGGAGTACGGCGACAGGGAGTATATCCCCGGCAGGTCGACGATTACCGCGTCCTCCTCGCCCCTCAGCCTGCCCTCCTTGCGCTCGACGGTCACCCCGGGCCAGTTCCCGACGCGCTGGGAGCCGCCGGTGAGCCTGTTGAACATCGTGGTCTTCCCCGAGTTGGGGTTCCCCGCCAGGGCTATCCTGACCGCCATGCTACCGCCCGTCAAGCCCCGCCCGCCGCCGTGTCGGGCGGCGACGGGGTGAAGAATATCTTGGACGCGACCGCCTTGTCCATCGCCACCCTGGACCCTTTCACCTCTATGATCATGTTCCCTGAGTTCTCGTTCACGACGGACACGCGCGCCCCGATCACGAACCCCAGCTCGCATAGGAACTTCCTCACGTCCTGCCTCCCGGAGACCCTCACCACCCTGCCGCCCTCCCCGACCCTCGCGGTCACCAGCGGCGCCCCGCTCTCTGACCTGAAGGAGCCCTCGTCCATGGGCACGCACACGCTCCCTGTGCACTCGCCCCCGCAGGAACATCCGCTCGAACAGTCACACCCGCAGTCGCTCTCCATGGGTTTAGGATATCCTAAAGATATTTAAGTTTAGGCATGCCTAAAGTATAACTGGCGACCGCATCCTGCCGCGCCCGCCGTGACCGGTTCCCCGTCTGCGGACGCAAAACGGGGAACCGGTCACGAACTGATGACATTTCACAGTCACGTTTGTCTCACGCGGATTTCATATCTCCATCCATGCGTCATAATCCGATTTCTCTCCAAGTAGATCCGCTCTTCCTTCTTTCGTCAACCTGTTCTTCAACACGGGATACCTTTTGTCATTTCTATCGAGCAAGTGCATGTCCGCCTGCTTCAGAGATCTCATCCGGCAAAGGATGTCTGCAAGTTGAGTGCCTGANAGCTTGTCTGCGACNAGTGCAAAATCAAGATACTCGATGCTGGAATCGGCTAATTTTTCCATATCGTTCAGCTTGTGCAGTTCGTAGAGTTTCAGNGCGTACAGNTGTTTGAGGTTTTTGAAGTCCGGCAATGTTTCAGCGGCAGAAATGCTTTCAAGGTANAGTTTCTTAATCATTGGTGCCTTTTCGATAAAACTCAGATCTTTCGCTTTTTTTATGTTGTANAGATGCATGTACTCCACACTTTCAGAGAACAATTCCGAAAAGTTTTCGTCCATGCTGCAACTTGTTATCTTTATCTTTTTTAGCGGTAGCCCTTTAAGCGGGGAGAAGTCGACGCCGGTAAATGCCCCTATATTCAGATCCGTCAGTTTTTTCAGACAAAGCAAGGAGTCCACCTCGGTGAACTTGCCAGACAGGAGCAGTGTTTCGACATTTGGATATTCGGCCAACAAGTGCAAATCACTTTTTATATCCGCGACTACAAACAAGTTTGTAACATTACTTGGCGTCAAGCCGTTCATGTCTAACGTCATGCCGTTTTTCCCAATAATGATCTTGCACACAGGATTATTTGCACTCATCTTGTTCTCCATTNGGNCCCATCNTATAAATTTGCTGCTTCGCATCGGTTCTGTAATACCTCACGAGCTATTGAGTTTCCACACCCGTATATCCACACAGTCANATTAATAAAGCCGCACANGGCTTGCATGGCTCAAGGGCGCGTGCGGCGGCCATGCGCCGATTCCGTCATAGGACGTGACATATATGAGAGAACACAAGAGAAGATGGAAAGGGGCGGCGCTCTCCCTGATGACCGTGGCGCTGCTAGCGGTCACAGCGTACGCGCTTTCCGACCAAGGGGGGACTGCCGCAGGAGCCGCCGGCGACTACAACGCCAGCGACGTCGCGGTGATAAACGCCATCATAGACGACAACGGCCTCGGGTGGACACTGGCTCCCGCCGACGGAAGCTCGATCCCGAGCGATTGGACGGGCGTGGAGTGGAGCACCGCCGCCACAGGCAAGCGAGTGGTAGAGCTGGATCTGTACTTTGAAGGCCTGAGCGGCAAGCTCGATGTCTCCGGCCTGACCGACCTGGAATACCTGAACTGCAACATCAACGGCCTGACCGCCCTGGACGTGTCCAAGAACACCAAGTTGAAGGAGTTGGACATCGTAGTCAACAGCCTAAGCACCCTGGACGTGTCCAAGAACGTCAACCTGGAATCTCTGTACTGCGCCAGCAACAGCCTAAGCACCCTGGACGTGTCCAAGAACGTCAACCTGGAGTTCCTGGACTGCTCCTACAACGACCTGACCGCCCTGGACGTATCCAAGAACACCAAGCTGACAGACTTTGATTGCAGCGATAACGGCATAGCATCCCTCGACGTGTCCAAGAACACCTCTCTGGTGACCTTGGATTGTTCCTACAACACGTTGGCAATGATAGACGTGTCCAAGAACGTCCTGATCATCGCTCTGGACTGCAGCAACAACGACCTGGCCGCCCTGGACGTGTCCAAGAACACCGCACTGGAGAGGCTATACTGCAACTACAACGGCATAGCTACGTTAGACGTGTCTAAGAACACCGAGCTGACACGACTGAACTGCTACAACAACGACCTGGCCGCCCTGGACGTGTCCAAGAACGTCAAGCTGACGGAGTTGGACTGCTCCAACAACGACCTGGTATCGCTCGACGTGTCGGCAAACGTGGCGTTGGGCTACCTCAACGTGAGCGGCAATTACATCGCGGCTAAAACTGATGTGGTGGGAGCATCATCCCTCCCGGGCTTCCCTGCCGGAGGGTGGGTCGCCCCATTCCGGTTTGACCCCCAAAAGGATGGCACCCCCTTCAAGTTCACAGACAGCGCGGGCTTCGACGTGCCGGCGGGCGTCGTGGGGTCTGCTATCAGCCCGATCAACGTTTCCGGCGGCGTATCGGGCGGCGAGACACCGTACAAATACTACATGAAAAACGGCCCCGCATGGCTGGCGATAGACGAGAGCACAGGGGTGATCACTGGCACGCGCCCCACTGACGCAGAGGCGGCATCGACGGCGGAAGTCTGGGCAGACGACCACACGGGCAAGTCCAATATGATAACCATCTCTGTCGGTGAGGTTACCGAGGCCCCAGCCAGCGGCGGGGGAGGCGGCAACATGGTCTTCATCGCTGTCGTCGCAGTGGTGGCCGCGCTCGCCCTGGCGATGGCGTACGTGTTCGTGATACGCCCGAGGAGGCCGTGAGGCCATTTTTATAAACTGGCGGGGTCGGTGCTGACCCCGCCCTTTAGCCCTTTTTCATCAACAGCTCCCCCATAGCAACTTCTGCCCGTCTGTCGCCCCGTGCAGTGCCTCAGCCGCGTGCCACGTCTTAAATACGACTAATTTAATATTGAATATTAAATCGGACGGAAATCGCATGTATGTGAAGAGGCACATGGAACAAGTCGTGGAGAGGGCGTCGAAGATGTTCGGCGCAGTACTCGTCACCGGGCCGAGGCAGGTGGGCAAGACGACGATGCTCAGAGAGATGAAACAGGGCATCAGGTACGCCTCGCTGGACGACCCGCTGCTGCTGTCGTCCGCCGTAGGGGACGGGGTCACCTTCTTCAAGGACTTCCCCCCGCCCGTCTTCGTCGACGAGGTGCAGCGCGCCCCCTCCCTTTTCACGGTAATGAAGATGATCATCGACGAGAAGAGGGAGAAGGGGCTGTTCTTCCTTTCAGGCTCGCAACAGTTCAGGATGATGAGGGACGTTAGCGAATCCCTTGCCGGCAGGGTCGGCGTCCTCTCGTTGCTGGGTCTTTCCATGCGTGAGATGTCCGGGACGTCTTTCGACAAGCCGTTCGTGCCGACGGACGGCTATTTCGAAGAAAGGTCGGAGAACTATGCGCCAGTCGACCATGGCGGCTTGTGGGATACCATCCAAAGGGGTTGCCTGCCCGAGCTTTTCGCGAACAGTGGCATGGATTGGCGGCTTTTCTACTCGTCGTACACGGCCGCATACATAGGGAGGGACGTCAGGGAGCTGGTCAACATCGAGAACGAGCTGAAATTCACCCGTTTCATGACAGTCCTCGCAGGGCGCACGGGGACAGTGCTCAACCTGTCATCGATGGCGAGCGACGTGGGCATAAGCGTCCCCACGGCCGAACGCTGGCTTTCCGTCCTCAGGGCGTCCAACATCGTCTACCTGCTCCAGCCGTACCACAGCAACATAACCAGCCGCACGGTCAAGGCGCCTAAAGCCTATTTCCTCGACACAGGGCTGGCCGCGTACCTCACCCGATGGAGCACGCCCGAGGTCCTGCGTAACGGCGCCATGGCCGGCGCCTTCTTCGAGACGTTCGTCGTCTCCGAAGTGCTGAAGAGCCATTACAACGCGGGCATACCCGACCCCCCCTTATACTATTACAGGGACAAGGAGGGCAACGAGATCGACCTGCTGATAGAGGAGGGGGACACCCTGCACCCGATAGAGATCAAAAAAGGCTCCGATATAGGCAAGGGGGACATAAAGGCGTTCAGGATCGCCGACAAGCTCGGGGAGAGGGGGCGGGGCGGCGTGGTCTGCACTCACGACAGCCCGTTGTCACTCGGCGGCGACGACATGGTGATCCCTATCGGGATGGTCTGACCCTGCGTCCAAGGGGCATCCGCGAGGGGTGTGCCAACACAGATTCCGCCCGTGCAGAAACATAATCTCCCATTACGTTCATCGTTTTTCCAATGTGCGGGCCTGTACCCATATGTTTTAATAATCGGAAAAAAATGCATTATGTAATTTTTTCCGAGTTGGGGTGTACGGATGGAAATCGAACGTGACAGATATCTGAGCAGGCTTATAAAGAGAAAATGGAACGGCTCCATAAAGGTGGTCACCGGAGTGAGACGGTGCGGTAAATCGTATCTTCTGTTCAATCTATTCAGAGACCACCTGCTCTCGGAAGGCGTTGATCCAAAGAATATAGTCGAAGTGGCGTTAGATGACATTGAGAACAAACACCTCCGCGAACCGCTTGCATTGTATAGGCATATCATAGCATCCGTCGGTAATGAGGAATGTTATGTTTTTTTGGACGAGATCCAACTTGTCGAGGGATTCGAGGACGTTCTGAACGGATTGATCCGAAGGAAGAACCTTGATGTTTACGTCACGGGAAGCAATTCCAAGATGCTGTCAAAAGACGTGATCACCGAATTCAGAGGACGTGGCGATGAAGTGAGGATATATCCGCTGTCTTTTTCGGAATTTGCGAAGGCGTTCCCAGAGAGGGAGGAGGAGGCATGGGATCTGTATCTCACATTCGGAGGGATGCCGGAATTGTTATCGATGACCGATGAAGAACAAAAAACAGCATACCTGCAAAATCTTTTCAAGAAAGTATATCTGAAGGATATCAAAGAAAGGAATGATGTCAGATTGGAGAACGAATTGGATATGATCGTGGATCTGCTGTGCTCTTCCGTCGGTTCATTGACCAATCCGTTGAAAATCTCCAACACCCTGAAAACCGTCAACCGTTCCGGTATAAACGAGGAGACCGTATCTAGATATCTGGAGTTTTTGGAGGATTCGTTTTTGTTCGAACGGTCGAAAAGATACGATGTCAAAGGGAAAAGATATTTCGACACCCCGTCGAAATACTATGCGGCGGACGCAGGGCTGCGCAACGCCAGGCTCAATTTCAGACAGCAGGAAGAGACGCACATAATGGAGAATATAATCTTTAATGAACTGAGGTCCAGAGGTCTATCCGTGGATGTGGGCATAGTCAAAGATAGGGTCACAAGGGACGGCATCGTGGAATTTAAACAACTGGAGATAGATTTTGTAGTGAACAGGGGGAGTCAAAGATACTACATTCAGTCCGCATACGATATGTCGGACAAAGAAAAAGAGGAACGGGAGATCAGACCGTTCCTCAAGGTTAGGGACTCGTTCAAAAAGATCATCATAGTGGGAGATAACACGTATCCGAAGAGGGATGATAACGGAGTGCTCACCATCGGCATCAGGCGGTTCCTGATGGACGAGGGCAGCCTTGACCTGTGATTCGCCGATGGTTGATATCTGAGGTATTCGGTGTTCATTGTTCCGAAATATCGTACGCTCCGAAATCGGAGGGTCGAGAATGACAACCAGTGGGTTGTGGTGCAGGGGAAGGGATTTGAACCCTCGGACCACTAAGGACTAGACCCTGAATCTAGCGTCGTTGGCCAGACTTGACTACCCCTGCCTAAACGGGCTGATTACTTTTTCATATAAAGAGGTACGTGCATGCAGAGGGCATGCACGCGATGGGATAGGGGCTCACGCCTTCATTATCTTCATCCAGCCGCCGCTCTCGTAAATCGACAGCTTCCTCTGTTTCAGGATCGCCTCGAACTCGTCCCATGTTATCACGGACAGCCTGTCGTTGCTGCCCTTGGTGAACTGGACCCCGGAGGTGCCTTTCACCTTCCCGGGCTTGAGACCCTTGTTCTGCGCGATCTGCTTTGCTTTCCCGATGTCTATCTTCTCCATGACCATCTTTTCACACCCTCTAGCCAGCTGGCATAGCGGTATAAACATCCAGGTTGGGGATATTTAATGGTTTTTAATGTTTTGGGGAAATCTGGGTCAAAAAACGGCCCTCGGGACATTTCCGGCTCTGGGTCAATTGCCGTCCCACGGCAAGGAATATCAACCCGGAAACTCATCGGGAGGACGATGAAGGAAGCCCCCCCGCAGATGCTCCGCTCGATGGCGGAGGAGGACATGACGGCCGAGGCCGCGCTGGCGGTCGGGCAGGCCGTCGGGAAGTCGTACAGGGCGGTCTGCGTCGGTTCCGACGCGGACCCCGGCAGCGGGATGGTCAAGGCCGCGCTGGTCGGCGGGCTGCTCTCGGCGG
>WRNL01000054.1 GCA_009776625.1 Methanomassiliicoccaceae archaeon
CGCGTCGAGCCATATCCCTTCCGAGCCGCCCCGGATGACGCCCGTGGCCCCGTTGGTTATCGAGGCGGTGCCGTAGGCGTGCGCGCCGCAGCCCCCCGGCAGCGTGGAGGCGATGGACGCCGTGTTGACGAGGGACGTGCCGGCGGAGAGCTCCACGCCGCACCCGCCCGTGACCACCACCCTCCCCATCGCGCCCTTCGGCTGGGCATAGACCGAGAGGCTGCCGGACGCGACGGCGATACTGTTGTCCGCCCCGGTGACCGTCAGCGTAGCGCCGCTTCCCATGATCAGCCGGACGTCGCCCGACACGGCGAGCGGGGCCGTGAGGAATATGTTGCCCTTCACGAGGTACCAGCCCCCGCTCGGCCCCGAGTCGTCAAGCGCGTGCGGGAAGGACACGAAGTCGGTCTGGTCAATCTCCACCGCGCCCAGCCGGTAACCCGTGGAACCGTCTATGTCGATGTACGGGACGCCCTCCCCGGAATACCTCTGCGGGGCGTCGTTCCCAAGCAGCAGGAACGCCGCCGCCGCGACCAGCAGCACGGCGGCTAACGCCGCCGCTATCGTCAGGGCGCGGGGCGTCCCCAGCCTCGATGCGCTTGTCATAAGAGCGACTTTATCATCCTCCTCTCCATCGTCACGTATATACTCGCCGTGCCTGCTCGTTCCGTTATATGTATGGATATTTCATTTGGATACATAAATATATATCTGACCTACGTCCCATCCATCTGCCACAGGAACGTGCGACCCGCCTGCGCCCGCGTCCCGCCGACCGGCGGCCTGCGGGGATGGATGGCGTATCCAACGATATGGGGCGCATACAGCGCGAATAAAGGTGATTTGTTATACGAGAACCCTTATCCTAATTAAACCAAACCCTAACATTTAAATATGATATGTATCTACCATTTCCCATAAGACCGGGTCTTTTGTTAGAGGAATAATGACATGGAGTTTTTAGGGATCGTCGACAGGGCCGGGGACGGCGGTTTCGCCGTCGTCATAGGCACTAAGGACGTCCCTGATGTGGGGGAACGTGTCTTTGATTCCAAGAAGAACAAGATAGGGACCGTCAAACGCATTTTCGGGCCAATCGAGGAGCCTTTCATCACAGTGGCGGTCGACGACCCCGCTGTCCTGAAAGGGCTGACTGGCAAGGAAGTGTACACAGCAAGGAGGGCTCAGAATGGCAAAGACAAAAGAAGGAACAGAAGAAATTGAGGCCTGCCCGGAATGCGGCAGCCACCACCTTGTCCGCGACTACGAGAGAGGGGAGCTCCTGTGCGAGGACTGCGGGCTGGTCCTCGACGACCAGTTCATCGACCAGGGGCCGGAGTGGAGGGCCTTCGACGTCGAGCAGGGGGAGAAGAGGGCGCGCACCGGCGCCCCGATGACGTACACCATCCACGACAAGGGCCTATCGACCGAGATCTCCTGGAAGAACAAGGACAGCTATGGGAAGAGCATCCCCACCAGGAACAGGGCCCAGCTCTACAGGCTCAGGAAGTGGCAGAGGAGGATCCGCGTCTCTAACGCCACAGAGAGGAACCTCGCCTTCGCGCTCTCCGAGCTCGACAGGATGGCATCCGCCATGGGGCTCCCGAGGAACGTCAGGGAGACGGCGGCCATGATATACAGGAAGGCGGTGAACAAGAACCTCATAAGGGGGAGGTCCATCGAGGGCGTCGTCGCGGCGTCCCTGTACGCCGCATGCAGGCAGTGCGGCGTCCCGAGGACGCTCGACGAGGTCGCCGGGTCCAGCCGCGTCGGGAGGAAGGAGATCGGCCGCACCTACAGGTTCATGACGAGGGAGCTGAAGCTGAAGCTCATGCCCACCAAGCCCCAGGACTACGTCCAGAGGTTCTGCTCCGAGCTGAAGCTCAGCGGGGAGGTCCAGAGCAAGGCCGCCGAGATCCTCAAGGACGCCTCCGAGAAGGAGCTCACCTCCGGGAGGGGGCCCACCGGCGTCGCCGCCGCTGCGATCTACATCTCGTCCATCCTGTGCAACGAGCGCAGGACCCAGAGGGAGGTCGCAGATGTCGCGGGCGTCACCGAGGTGACCATCCGCAACAGGTACAAGGAGCTCACGGAGAAGCTCGGCATCGAGATCTCGCTCTGAACGAAACGCCTTCAAAAAACACTTTTCTCAGCCTTCCTGACAGCTCCGGCCATGGTTGGCTGTCAGCTTCGATTCTCTTCGGCCTCGGCCACTATCACTTCACAGGCCGCCCTTAGCTCAGGGATCCTTTCCCTTATTGTGTTCCAAAGGATCTCCGGTTGCACACCGCCATAGTTGTGAACGATGATGTTCCTGAACCCGATTATCCCTTTCCAGCGGACGTTATCGTTGCTGTTCCTCGTTTCCAGCGATATGGGCTTCACCAACACCCCAATCTGCAGGATGTAGAATGCACAACTGCTTTGATGTATTTCGCTCGAGAAGAAACTCTCTTCGCCTCCGCCAAGAAAGCTACGCAATCGTCTATTTTGTCGCAGTGGGCCAATATCTTTCTTATCACGGCCGCATCATTATTCATAGACGACCACGCCTTCAGAAAGTATGCTGTCAAGAATGTCTGGGTCTGTCGCTTTTATATCCACAAGGTCTATCTCGGACCCCACTGCATCCTGAAGATCTTGGAAGAACTCAGACAGGACGAACAGATCCCTTATCCTGCCAAGCTCGATGCAGAAATCGTAGTCACTGTCCTCTCCGCTATCTCCTCTGGCGACCGAGCCAAAAAGGTACATTTTTCCCACCCCGTACCTCTCTGCCACCGGAGTCACGATGGATATCAGCTCATCGATGGAGTGTCTTTTTTTTGCCGTCGGGGACATGACTGTACATATGCCACGCTCCCTTTATAATTTCCTTTGGGAACCCCGCCCATCTGATGACGGCCTTTTCCACTGCGTTTCCTAAAAAGGGCTGCAATCGGAAGAGGCGAGCCGGATACCCTCTAACCAAGATGACAGGGGCACCCCCGATCAAGGAAGCCGCCCGCCCCTCACGGCCTGAACCATTTGAACTCGAGGTACTCCATCGGGTCCCCCTCGCGGCAGAATAGTATCTCCTTTTTCACCCCGCCAGACAGCCTGACCGTCCTGGATATCTCGGGCCACATCATCGCCTTGTCCCTGGGGACGGCATGCACCAGGTACTTCGCGTGGCCGTCGTCGGGCGACCCCTCGTACACCCTGAAGTGCGTGCCGTACTTGAACCCGGTCTTCACGACCATCCCCCTCCTCTTCAGGTCCCCGAATGCGCCGAGCCTCAGCCCGAACTCCTCCTGCGACCTCTCCCCCAGCCCCGCCATGTCCTCGGCGGACATCGGCCCCCCGGATTGGGACGTCACCTCGATGTCGCCCATCTCCATCAGGAAACAGCACTCGATCAGCGACAGCTGCAGGATGCCGCCCATCATCTTGCCGTAGAACCCCTTCCCCCTGAGATGCCCGATGTGTCCCTCGTCGAGGACCAGCACCCTCTCCCCCACCTGGATCCCCTTCGCGGCGTGCTTGGACGAGACATGGAAGGCGCCGCCCCTCGGATCCCTCGTCGACATGTGGTAGTAGGTTATGTCGCCCTCCTCGTCCACCACGCCGTACAGCAGCCTCTTCCCCTTGCCCTCGGTGTGCGAAACCTCCTTGGAGAACGTCTCAAGGTCGAGCACCTCCCTCTCGGAGACTGCCCTTACGAGGTACAGCGGGCGGGAGTTGCTCATGACGAACCCCCTGGGGAACACCGAGAGGTCGAATTGCCCGCTCTCAGCCTTCACTACGAAGCCGCGGCTCCTCATGTCGCGGTACACGAGGTACGGTATGTCGAACCTGTCGAGCTGCTCGGAGGCATGCCTGAACAGCTCGCCGAAGGGCATGGGCGAGCCGTCCATCGTCACCTCGAGCCTGCCGCACTCCACGAGGAACGCCGCCTCAATCAGGTCCAGCTCCAGGCCTCCCCCGCTCATCGGGTAGCCGAAGTTCCCTTTGTTGTATAATTGGGTCCCTTCCCTCTGGTCCTCGACGACCACCGTGTCCCCATGCAGCTCCCCAGGCATCGAATCAACAGAAGGCTGTTCGTATTTTATTGTTCGTGTACAGCCCACTGTGGATTGACATCTGGTCTGTTTTGAATTTAAACATATTTAAAACATGATTGATAATGACGGCGGATTGAGGCCCGATCATTTTCGCGGCCTCACGGAAATGATGTGTGTTTAGGAGCCGCGGGGGGAACATGGAAAGGTTGCCGGCGGGCGCTACCCGCCGTGTTGGTGTTTGTTGCCCGATCAGACCGAAGAGTCCTGCATCGTCCCGTCCAGGTACTGCTCGTAGCCGTAGAGGTCCAGCATCCCGTGCCCCGACATGCAGAACACGATGGTCTTCTCCTCCTTCTTCTCCTTGCACTCGAGCGCGATGTCGATGGCTGCCTTGACCGCATGGCACGACTCCGGTGCGGGGACCATGCCCTCCGTCCTCGCGAACGCCATCCCCGCCTCGAACGTCTCCAGCTGCTCGTACGCCCTCGCGGTTATCAGCCCCTTGTCCATCGCCGCCGACACCAGCGGGGCCATCCCGTGGTACCTGAGCCCGCCCGCGTGTATGCCTTTGGGGATGAACTCCTGCCCGAGGGTGTACATCATCAGCAGCGGGGTGAACCCTGCCGTGTCCCCGAAGTCGTACTTGAACTCCCCCTCGGTGAGGGAGGGGGCGGCCTTCGACTCCGCGGCTATGAACTGGCAGTCTGTCCTCCCCTGGATCTTCTCCCCGAGCATGGGGAACGCGAACCCCCCGAAGTTGGACCCGCCGCCGGCGCACGCTATCAAGTAGTCCGGCTCTATCCCCCCGATCCTCATCTGCTCCATGGTCTCCTGGCCGATGACCGTCTGGTGCAGCATCACGTGGTTGAGCACGCTACCCAGCGAGTAGCATATGTTGGGATCCTTCGCCGCCATCTCGCATGCCTCGGAGATCGCTATCCCCAGGGACCCGGTGGTCTCGGGGTGCTCCTTCAGGACCTTCTTCCCGAACTCCGTCTGCGGGCTCGGCGAGGCGTGCACCGTCGCGCCGTAGGTGCGCATGAGTGCCTTCCTGGTCGGCTTCTGCTCGAAGCTCCCCCTCACCATGAACACCGTGCAGTCGATGTCGAACAGGTTCGACACCATCGCCAGGGCGGTCCCCCACTGCCCTGCGCCGGTCTCCGTGGTCAGGGTGTGGATCCCGGCCTCTGCGTTGAAGTACGCCTGCGCCAGGGCGGTGTTGCCCTTGTGGCTCCCGAGGGGGCTCATGTCCTCCCTCTTGAAGTATATCTTCGCGGGGGTCTTGAGGCTCCTCTCCAGCCTGTACGCCCTTTGGAGAGGCGCCGGGCGGTTGAGGTAGACCAGGTTGTCCCTAACCTCCTCGGGGATGTCTATGTAGCGCTCGGCGGAGCCCTCCTGCCTTATGATCTCCTTGCAGAAGATCGCCTCGAAGTCCTCCGGCGAGGCGGGCTTCCTCGTCCCAGGGTTGAGGGGGGGCTCCAGCTGTCCTATGTCGGCCGCCAGGTTGTACCATCTCTTGGGTATCCCTTCCGGCGGCAGATCTATCCGTATGTCTTTTGGTATCGCCATGATTGGATGATTATAACCATCTATTTAATTATATGTACATTGATGTATAATAATGTACATAATTATCTCGACCTATTCGGTGTTTCATACCCCTCTTCGACATCTTCAGACAGCCTGATCGCCAGGAGTCACGGTGTTCCCCTGGCCCCCCTCCCCATCCTTCTTCGGGCAACACCATGACGGCTCCCTCGATGATGTCCTCGCCTGCCCGCCGGTTGTGCTTTTAATCAGATGACACATGGTGCGCGAGGCGCCGAAGGAACCGTCGTTCTTGGCGGTATTGTTCGCCACTGGCAGGCTGGCGTACGTCAGGGAGGACGGCGTGCGCGTCATACCTGTGGACCTGCTCGGCCCTTGACGCAGGCCGCCCCGCTGAGCCGCCCGCCCCTTTATAACCCGCCTCGGGGATACAGCCACATGAGCATGTTCTCGAGCACGAGCGGACCGGCGATGGACTGCAGGATGCTTAGGTGCCTCGTGTACTCTATGGCCGCCGGCGCCGTTCTGGTGCTTGCCGGCTTGCTTTTCGTGGAGAGCCCACACCTCGCCACATACTTGTTCGCAGTGAGCCTGATCCCCGCCTCCGCGATGATATCCGGATTGATCCTCTCGATTCGTTGCATGATAAGGTCGAAAACAGCCATGAGAGAGACGATCGTCGTGGGCGTGAAGCCCGCGATGGACACGCTGCAGCTCCTGGAGCTCACGCCCGCCGGGAGGTATTCAGACCCATTGGCGGGGACGCACAGGTTCTGCCTATCGAGCGGCTTCATGTTCTATTTCGGCATGACGTCCTACCCTGCGCTGATGCTGCTCCCTTCGGTGCTGGGCATCTGTATGGGGGCAGAGGAACTGAACCTGTTCCTGACAATGATCACTGAGCTCTTCGCATCCGGGTTCCTCCTCGCTTTCTGGCTGGAGTACCACACGTGCTGCAAGAGGGCGTACCCTGCGGGCTCCATGGTGGCGCGTGCGGCCATAGTCAGGGGCCCCTGGGTCTCGTACATAGAGCTGGGGGGCGAGGTCAAGGGGCCATGACCCGGCGTTCTCGAGTACCAGCTGGCGGATGATTCTGTAAAGTCGTAACTCAGGTCTCAAATCTCCCTTTTACCCTTTACGCTCTCGCAGAATGGATTCATGCAGCATGACCTCGGGTAACTGGTATCCTCTAGAAAATCATCCAAATTGTCCCCGAACCTCGCCCTATCGCACTCGATCTCTGCACAGTATCCTATTATGAAGCCAAGGAGGGCATCATCTCTCATAGACCATTACCTCTTCGCCCTTGATCGCCTCGAGGAACCCAGCACTCATCGAATCGGTCGGGATGACATCCACGGGAATGCCTAGCGCCTCCTCCAGCCGAACCATGAGCCCGCAGAGGTCGAGTGTGCGGAGCCTGTCCGCATCTATGCGGAGGCCCATGTCGCTCACTCCCCTGGCATCGCCGCGAGCATAGGAGCCGAAAATAAAGGCGCGGTCTACATCGTACCTGCTGAGGATAGGCGTTATAAGCCTTCTCAACTCATCGATGTCGTATCTTGGCTCATTCCCCTGGCGCGGTTCGACCATTGCCACTATGATTGTTTTTCCGCAGTGATAAACCTGTGGTTTGCGGAACAATACGCAACCCCCGGCTCACCCTGCCCCTCCGCCCCTACGGATCAATGACGCTGTCGCATGCCAGAGCAATCCTTGTTTCCTCAATGCCGGGGTCGGGTGCCCCTTGTCCGCGGGCTGTCGCGCCGAACGGCGTACCTATGTAGCATTTATATAGTCCCGCTGTATTAACCATTAGTTAGTAACCTTAAGTTAACAACCGAGTGATAACATGAACGACATCGACACGATCCTGTCCGTAATCGAGAACCCGACGCGGCGGAGGATACTGGAGGCGCTCGTGAGGGAGCCCCACTACCCCCTGCAGCTCTCGAGGGAGCTGGGGGTGAGCCAGCAGGCGGTGATGAAGAACCTGGACGTCCTGGAGAGGGGCGGCCTGGTGGAGGGCCGGAGGGAGGCCAGCGACAGGGGGCCCCTCAAGACCGTCTACCGCCCCACGTCCGAGTTCACGCTCACCATCGACCTGCGCAGCGGCATGTTCAGGGCCACCCTGTCGGAGCCGGGCGGCGGGGGCGGCGGCCAAGACGGCCGCGACATGGCGCTCGGGGAGGTCAGGGAGAGCCTGTCGGAGATCGACAGGCGGATCGGCGAGTTCGACAGGCTGAGGGAGGAGATGGTTGAGAGGCGCGACGCGATGATCCGCTCGTTCATGGGCGGCGCGTTCGCCGACGGGCTGGACTACATCGGGAGGAGCATGCTCTACGGGATGCTGAACTCGCCCGGCCACGACGTGACCGAGGTCTCCCGCGACATGGGCGTCAGGGAGGACCGCATGGCCAAGGTGATAGAGGAGATAGAATGCAGGTGCAAGGAGATCAAGGAAGGGAAGAGAGATGAGCAATGATAAAGCGATAAAGGTCGCGGAGCTGAAGCCCGGCGAGGCCGGGAAGGGCATAGCGAGGCTCGACCCCGAGCTCATGGACATATTCGGGCTCAGGGCGGGCGACATCATACAGATAGACGGCACGAAGAGGACGGTGGCAAAGGTGCTGAGGGGCGCCCCCGAGGACGCTAACCGCGGGATAATCAGGATAGACGGCTCCGCCAGGCGCAACGCCGGCACCTCGATAGACGAGCGCGTCGGGATAAAGAAGATAGCCGCGAAGAACGCGGAGAAGATCCTGTTCTCGCCGACCGAGGAGCTGAGGCTCCAGGGCGGGGAGGAGTACCTCAGCAGGGTCATGGAGGGCAGGGTGTTCGCGAAGGGCGACGTCATCACGCTCAACGTGATGGGTAACAAGATCGACCTGGTGGTGACCTCGTTCTCGCCATCAGGCGACGCGGTCATCATGGCCTCGGGGACCAGCGTGAAGGTGTCCGACAAGCCCGCGTCGGCGGCCAGCATGGACGTCCCGCAGGTATCGTATGACGACCTCGGCGGGCTGGGCAACGAGGTGGCGAAGATCAGGGAGATGATCGAGCTGCCGCTCAGGCACCCGGAGCTCTTCAAGAGGCTGGGCGTGGAGGCCCCGAAGGGGGTCCTCCTGCACGGGCCGCCGGGAACGGGCAAGACAATGCTGGCCAAGGCCGTCGCCGGGGAGACGAGCAGCAACTTCATCTCCATAGGCGGGCCGGAGATAATGAGCAAGTTCTACGGGGAGTCCGAGGGCAAGCTCAGGGAGATATTCAAGGAGGCCGAGGAGAACGCCCCCAGCATCATATTCATAGACGAGATCGACTCGATAGCCCCGAAGAGGGACGAGGTCACCGGCGAGGCGGAGAGGCGCATAGTCGCGCAGCTGCTCTCCCTCATGGACGGCCTGAACTCCAGGGGGAAGGTCGTCGTGATAGGGGCGACGAACCGCCCCAACTCCATCGACGAGGCCCTCAGGAGGCCGGGGAGGTTCGACAGGGAGATCGAGATAGGGATACCGGACAGGGACGGCAGGCTCGAGATACTGCAGATACACACCAGGGGCATGCCCCTCTCCGACGACGTGGACCTGAAGAGGCTCGC
>WRNL01000055.1 GCA_009776625.1 Methanomassiliicoccaceae archaeon
CCGGAACCCGTCGCTATGACTATGCAACCGTCGACCGTTATCGGCCCCGACTCCTCGCCGCCCTGGGCGGCCCCGCCCGGCGTGCCAGGCGTGACGCTGTCCACGCCGTCTGCCCCTCCGTTCCCGCCTATGCCGGCGCTGTTCCCGCCGCCGATCGCCTCTATGGAGCCTGTGCCGAGCGCCTCGCCCTCTATGGTCAGCGTCGCGGTCGACGGCACGCGTATGCCCGCCGCCGTGCCGCTCGAGTTGTCTATCACGCTGGAGGTGCCGTCGGGGATGCGCAGGGTCACGTCCGCGCCGCCCTGCAGGTCGATCCTGCCGTCGACGTTTATGTCGTCGATCACCACCGTCGCCGCGCTGACCGCGCTGTTGAACACTATCGCCTCCACGCCATGGCCGCTGCTGTCCTCCCATATGCGGTACGTCTTCCCCGTGGGGGCGTTCTGCTTGATTGTGAGGACGTGCGTGGACTGATTGTACTCGTAGTAGGGGATCCAGTTGTTCGCTACCGTGCCATAGAGCGACGTGTCGCTGTTGGCGAGGTCTATGTGCAGCCACGGGTACACCGTGAAGTACGCGCCGATCGAGACGTCCGTCGATATGGGGATGGCGAAGGGGTTGGCCGAGCTCGTGACCCCTCCGGGGAAGACCTCGAACCTGTCGAAGGTGTGGTCGTACCCTTCCGTCGCGGTGAGCTCCAGGTTAAACACCCATTTTGGGACGTTGACCGTAGCCGACGGCGTGGCCACCGTCCCGTACGAGACGGAGCTGTCGCTGACTTCGACGGTCCCGTCGCCGGTTATCGTGACGTCCACCACGTAGCAGTCGAACAGCAGGCTGTCGGTGAACAGCGCCGCGACCGCCATGTTCCCGCCTATGGGCGTCACCGTGGGGTTGACGTAGCTCGTCGTCGAGGAGTCTATCGTGAACGACTCAAAGACATAACCTGCGCCCGCATAGGCCGTGAGCCTTATGTCGGAAACGGAGTCCGGCACGTTCACGACCGACGGGGAGACCGTCACGGTCCCGTACGCAGCGGCCCCGCTGCCGACCGCCACGGCGCCGTCCCCCGCCATGGAGACGGTCACTTGGTAATAATTGGAAAGGTTGTTAAGGAACACCGCGCCCAGGTTCATGTTCCCCGTGAAGGGCGAGGTGGTGGGGTTGACGAAGCTGTCGACCCCGTCGACCGTGAACTTCTCGAACATGTCCGACCCGTCCGTCGCGGCGAACAACAGGTCGGCCACCGCCTGCGGCACGGCGACGGTCGTCGAAGCGGAGTACGTTCCGAATGACGCGCCGTTCGCATAGTCGATTATCGTCACCGACCCGTCGCCGGTGATGTTGAGGTTCACGTTGTACGTCGGCCCGGTGTTCACCGTGAAGCTCACGATGAAGCTCTTCGACACGAGGCCGCTGGCCACCGTGACCGTCGCCGTGTACGTCCCCGGCGCGAGCCCGGTGTTGGGCTCGACAGTGAAGCTGTCGGTGCCGCCGGCCGTCGGGATGCTCCCCGTCGTCTTGGAAAGGGTGAAAGCGCCTGCATTGGACCCCGATAGCGATATCGACAAAGAGCCCGGCGCCACGGGGCCGGAGGCCGTCACAGTCACCGAATAGGGGCTCTGCGCAGGGTAGCCATAGTTCGCCGCCGGGAAAGTGTAAGACGACGGCGCGCTTAAGGACAGGTCGTGGCTCTGGAAGGGGACCGTGGTTCCGGCCGTGATGAGTTGCGCCATCGACCTGGTTACATCGGGATAGCCTGCCAGGGAGAAAACATCGCTTCCGCTACCGGCGGTGATGACTGACATGCTCTTTCCTGTCTGGTCCAGGCCGGTCATCAGGTCTAACGTCTGCGGTGAGTATGTTGACGGCAATGTGACCTGCACCGTCCCTGACGCTGAGGCCGGGTCGGCTGTGAAAAGCACGGTGTTGCCTATGTTGGCGCTGCTCGCCCCCTTGAGGTTGCCCAGCGGCAGCATAACGAACAGAGCGTTGGCACTACTCGTTATATTGCCTCCCGAACCCGTGCTGTACGCCGTTACGAAAGTGTTGTTCCCGTAAACTATGCCAGAGGATGAGAACAATATTCCTGGCGCCGTACCGTTTCCAACCGCGTTTATTGTGCCGCCCGAGACCACTGGGCGTAGTCCCCCGGGGGAGGAGGTGCTGGATAATATGCCTGGCCTATTGTCATAGCCGTACGCATTCAAAGTGCCGCCGGTCATAATGAGGCACGCATAGACCCCGCTGCCTCCATCGAGGGGGGAGTTTAGACCGGAGTTGGGGCCCCCGTAAGCATTGACTGTGCCTCCGTTTATGGTGAGAATCAAACTCCCAGCCGGCGCGTACCCGCCTGAGGAGATGCCCCCGCCATCGTACACGCCTGTAGCTGTTACGACACCGCCGTTGATGGTTACAGTGAATATGCCGTTACTCATATAAGCGACGCCTATCCCGGGGGCCGCGAAGCCGCCCCCTATTCCACCACCTCCGCCTGTGGCATTGATCTTGCCACCGTTGATGGTCAGGGAGGAAGTTACACCATAAACTGACATAGCTCTCGTGCCTATGCCAGGGGTGCCTTCGATAAAACCGTTTGTTCCACCGATGGCAGTGATCGTGCCCATGCTGGATCCTGTGGATTGTGCATATATTGTCAGGCTTGCGTCACTGGTCGCGTTGATATTTATCGCTGCACGGGCATTACTAGCACCCATGACTCCATTGAACGTGACATTACAATTGTCAGCGAGGATCAGATGCACGTCGCCGTATATCTCCAGATATGATTGGCTGAACGTCCCTGAGAGGAGGTACCAGCCCGCGGTGATCGTTGTGGTGGGCCCGGTGATGTCTGTCGCTGACGGCTGGATCTGTGTGACCCCGTTCTCATCGATGTAGGGGACGTTCGTGGCCGCGTCCGTCGATGACGGCGAGGATACGAGCGTGAACGCCGCCGCCACTGTCATTATCAATACCAGCGCCCCGATTATCATCGCAGGGCGCTTTCCGAATCTCTTGCTGTTGACTTTCTTTTGCTGTGCTCTCATTGTTTCGCACTCTCCTTAATTTTCCGGAAAAAACCGTTCCCGCGTGGCGCGGCGGGATGCGCGTAAGGCGTTTCACTAAGGCGTTTCCCGTTAGGGCCGCGGGCCATGCCCACGGCTTGTACATGGATGAATGCGGCGGATGGACCGTCGTTGCGCTCACTTTCCGGCCGGCCCCTCGACTGCGGGGCCGGTATCTATTGTATGCCGCAACGCCCGCCGGGCGACGCAAGGAGGGCCATTATAAAACATGCGAGCAGGTACGCCGCTCCGGGGCGGCACGCTGGCATGCCCGCCCTCCCCCTTCCCTCAGGGGCCGTGCCCCTTCTGTCCGAGATTGCTCCCTCTCCCATAAGCGCCCACCTTCCGGCCGTTCGCTGTGCGGGCGACTGTTTCCCCCTGCGCCCGCAGATATATAATGTCAGTAAACGCTATCCACATATATATCATAGAGGGGTGCGGGCGGCCCCTCGCCGACTGCGGCCTATATACGCGCTCCTGCGCCGCGGCAGCCCGCCCTCGGGGGCGGGGGCGTCCCGCCGGACGTCCCCGGCGGGCCCCGCTGGCTCACACCCTCTCGAGCGCCTGCTCCAGGTCGGCGATTATGTCCTTTATGTTCTCCGTCCCTATGGACAGGCGGACGGTGCCGCGCCCTATGCCCTGCTCGGCGAGCTCGCGGTCGTCGAGCTGGGAGTGGGTGGTGGTCGCCGGGTGTATCACCAGGGACTTCTGATCCGCCACGTTGGCGACCAGGGAGAACAGGGCCAGGCCGTCTATGAACCTCGCCGCCTCCGCCTCGCCGCCCTTGATCTCGAAAGTGAATATTGATCCCGCCCCGTCCGGGAACTCCCTCTCGTACAGGGCGTGGCAGGGGTGCCCCTCGACGGAGGGGTGGTTCACCCTCAGGACCTTCGGGTGCCCGCCCAGGTACCTCACGACGGCGAGCGCGTTCTGCACGTGCCTCTCCACCCGCAGGGACAGCGTCTCCAGCCCCTGCAGCAGGGCGAACGCCGTCACCGGCGAGATCACCGAGCCGGTGTCCCTGAGTATGACCGCCCTTATCCTCGTGACGAACGCCGCCGGCCCCGCCGCCTCGGAGAAGCACACGCCGTGGTAGCTTGCGTCCGGCTCGGCGATCCATGGGTACCTCCCGCTGGCCGCCCAGTCGAACCCGCCGCCCTCTATTATCACGCCGCCGAGCACCGTCCCGTGCCCCCCGATGAACTTCGTCGCCGACTCCACCACGATGTCCGCCCCGTGCTCGAGGGGCCTGTACAGGTACGGCGTGGCGAAGGTGTTGTCCACGATCAGGATCACCCCGTGCCTGTGAGCTATCTCGGCCACCGCCCCCACGTCCACGAAGTCGGAGTTGGGGTTGCCGAACGTCTCCATGTAGACCGCCTTGGTGTTCCCCCGTATGGCCCTCTCGAAGTTCCCCAGGTCGCCGGGGTCCACGAACGTCGTCTCCACGCCGAGCTTGGGGAAGGTGTGCCGGAGGTAGTTGTACGTCCCCCCGTAGAGGTTGTTCGCCGCCACTATGTGGTCGCCCGCCCCCGCCACGTTCTGCAAAACGTACGTGATGGCCGCCGCGCCGGAGGCGACGGCGAGCGCCGCCGAGCCGCCCTCCAGCGCCGCCATGCGCTCCTCCAGCACCGCCTGGGTGTCGTTGGTGAGGCGGCCGTATATGTTGCCGGGGTCCGTGAGCGCGAACCTCTCCGACGCCGCCCTGCAGTCCCTGAACACGTACGCCGAAGTCAGGTATATCGGCACCGCCCTCGCCCCCGTCACGGGGTCTGGCTCCTCCTGCCCCTTGTGTAGCTGTAGGGTCTCGAACCTTAGCCCCCTGCTGTTGCCCGGGCCCGCCGGGATGTTGTCCTCTTTCTGTCCGCTCATGGGAAAACCTCTTATGCCAGGGCCAAGGGTTGCCAAGTATTAATATAATCGGCGGCTGGCGGCCCCGGACAAGACCGTATTCCCGCTGGGCGCGGGGGCGCGCCCCCGCGCCCAGCGGGAATACGGCACATGATGCTATAGAAAGTAGGCGGAAATAAGCGCGGCACATGGGCCCCTGTTCTGAAATCGGAGTGAACCGTCAACAAATGTCCAGATAAATATCCAGATAAATGTCCAGACAAATGTCCAGACAAATGTCCAGATAAACCCTGATGTATGGACTCGTCGACTCGATGACATATTTTTTGGAAGGCCGTGGGTCCTGCAACCTCTCTGTGACAAGATCCAGCAGGACGTTATGCTCCAAACCTAGCCCGGCGTATGTCCTTTCACGCCCGGCAACGATCTTGGGACCTCGCTGCGGCCGCCGTATGCTCGACGGAGTCAGGAATCCTCGCGGGATGGGGCTGTGCCCCTCGACTTTGCGAGTCCGGACATTCGAGGCGATGGGGTAAAAGCCGCGAGCCAAAGCGGGAATGGCGGCGAAGCGATCGCCTGAGCGGCACATCGATTGAAGGACGCACATTATTCCTATGGAAAACGTGGCAATAAACCAAATTATTCCTATGGAAAATGTGTTGAAAACGCTGATTATTCCTGTATAGAATGTGTGCCAGCAAAAAACTCTAATAAACAGGACGCGATACATGCCCATGGAAAGGCTTGTCTACGGCGACCTCCTGAAGTGGAAGGGCAGCGGCGCCCGCAAGCCCCTGTTGCTGGAGGGCGTGAGGCAGTGCGGCAAGACGTACATCCTCAAAGAGTTCGGTGAGCGGGAGTACGGGGACGTGGCCTACTTCACGTTCCTGGACGACCCCGCCGCCCACGAGATATTCCAGGCGGACCTCAGGCCGGAGAGGATAGTCCGGGAGCTCGGCCTCGCTCGGGGCAAGAAGATCGAGCCGGGCAGGACGCTGATAATCCTCGACGAGATACAGTTCTGCAACCGCGCCCTCGCGTCGCTGAAGTTCTTCTGTGAGGATGCGCCGGAATACCACATAGCATGCGCCGGGTCGCTGTTGGGGGTGATTACCTCCAAGCCCCTGTCTTTCCCCGTCGGCAAGGTCAACAGGATCAAGATGCACCCGATGTCGTTCAAAGAGTTCCTCCTCGCCAACTCCGAGGGCATGCTGGTGGAGCACATCGATGCCGGATACCCTGCGGACGACATCGCACCGTTCATCGGCAGGCTGAAGACCTACCTGGACTACTACTTCCTGACGGGCGGCCTGCCGGAGGCGGTCAAGGCATGGGTCGAGAACGAGGACATCGAAGAGGTGGACTCGATACTGGACACGATCATCAAGGACTATGAGAGCGACTTCTCGAAGCACGCCTCCGAGCCTCTGTCGAAGCTCACCCTGGCATGGAACTCCATACCGGCCCAGCTTGCCAAAGACAACAGGAAGTTCGTGTTCGGGCACGTCAAGGCAGGCATGCGATCAAGGGACCTGGAGGACGCGCTGGAATGGCTTGTGAACGCAGGGCTAGTCCATAAGGTGAGGCGGGTGGAGAGGCCGGAGATCCCCCTCCCGATGTTCGCGGACAACATGGACTTCAAGGTGTACCTCTCGGACGTGGGGGTGCTCAGGAGGATGTCCAAGGTCCCGTCGAGCTTCATGTTCGGCCGCGACAAGGAGCACGACCGGTACAGGGGCGCGGCGGCGGAGAACTACGTGCTCAACGAGCTGGTGGCCTGCAACGGCGACACCCCGTACTACTGGACGTCCGGCAACGCGGCGGAGGTGGACTTCGTGGCGCAGATCGGCGATGCGGCCGTCCCGATTGAGGTGAAGGCCGGGAGCAACAAGTCGAAGAGCCTGCCGGAGTTCATAAGGAGGTACGGCCCGAAGGCCGCCGTTATAACCTCGCCGAGGGAGAACAGGAGCGATGTGGTGGCATATGTCCCGCTGTGCCTGTTCTGGAAGGTCCGCGACGTGGCGCTGGAGATGATGCGCGGGGGCTGACGTGCCGCGGCGCGGCCGCCGGCCGCCTTTTGGGTATCTTCTCGAAATGAAACATCCGCGCCTCGTCGTGCGGCCGTGGATGGCGGCGGGGCTGACGCACGGACGACGTTGTATGGCTCTTGCGGGATTCGAGTGGAAGCGCAGAGAGTGTGACCGGCCCCCCGACCCAACGACATAGGTAAAGGTACCCTTGACGCTTGCCCTGAACTGGCGATGAGGACGTCTTCGCTAGCCACCCGCCCTGTAACTCAGGCGACTCGAATTAACATTATCAGTTTACCACAACACCTGGTGAGAGTAAAGTGAGAGTAAAGTGAGAGTAAAGTGAGAGTAAAGTGAGAGTAAAGTGAGAGTAAAGTGAGAGTAAAGTGAGAGTAAAGTGAGAGTAAAGTGTGATGAAACAGACCATCTCGAATACCGATGGCGTTTGCTCAGTTTTTCATGCTCCGTCTGGATAGCAATGAGAGTGTCCTCACCGCCCGCGAGGGCGAACGTCTGATTTCCCCGCAAGAGTATTTGCGACATCGTTAGATCATGGGGCTTTGCGCGATTTCAGCGACATCTATTAAACCATGCCTGCGATTCAGTCCACATAGGTTAATGAGCCTTTGAAAAAAAAGGAGCCAAATCATCATGATCAAAGATCTGGAGATCATCCTGAGCGAGGGGGAGGGCTACAAAGTCGAGTTCAAGAAGTCTCCCGATAAGGATCTTGCGTCAGAGGCATGCGCGTTTGCGAACTGCTCGGGCGGTAAGATCTATTTAGGGATAGACGACAAGAAGAACATCGTCGTCGGAACGGACACATCGAACGTAGCGCGTTCGAATATACAGGACACGATAAACAACATACAGCCGAGACCGAGGACGAGCCTGGAGGTCCATGATGACGTGATCATCGTCACAGTCCACGAAGGTGAGAGCAAACCTTACATGTGCGCCGGCGGCTTCTATATCCGCATAGGTCCGAATACCCAGAAACTCGACCGTGACGGCATACTAGGATTCATGCAGTCCGCGAATGCCGTGCGTTATGACGCCCAGGTGAGGGATGATTTCCCCGTCAACAGCAACTTCATAGAGAAGGCTTATGATAAGTACATCAAAAAGGCCAGGATAGACGGCACGCTGCCCTTCGACCGTGTGCTGATGCATCTGGATTGTGCGAAGCAGAGGGCCGACGGCGAACTCGTTTATACGAATGCGGGGGCGCTGTTCTTCCGCGACAATAACGATGACCCGCATTTCTGTTACACCAAGATAATGTGCGTGTTGTTCAAAGGGACCGGTAAGTCCAAAGTCATCGACATGGGAGATTACAACGAAGGCATGCTTGACAATATCGACAATGCTGTCAAGTTCCTGTGGAGGAATCTCCGAGTGCGCCATGAGCTGAAGGGGACACAACGCCAGAACGTCCTGGAGATGCCTGAAGAGGCCTTGCGCGAAGCTATAACGAATGCGGCCGCCCATCGCGATTATTTCAAAGAGGGTGCGAACATCATGGTTGAGGTCTATGATGACCGCGTGGTCGTCACAAATCCGGGCGGTCTTCCCGACGGTCTGACGCTGGACCGGCTCGGGTCCATGAGCTTTGTCCGCAACAAGACTGTCGTGGACATGCTATACCGTGCAGGATACATTGAAAAAATGGGCACGGGGATAAAGAAGATCAGAGATTCGATGGAAGAGGCTGGGCTCGAGGCCCCTACATTTGAGTCGGACTTCTTCTTCACTGTCACGTTCAAGAGACCGCAGCTACATACACTGTCGATCGAAAAGGTGCCTGAAAACGTACTCTCAAACCTACCTGGGGACCTGACAGAAAAAGAGATACGCATCTGTGAACAGATAAACGGGGATAAGAACATCACGGTCGCTGAGATCATGGATCGTCTGGGCATGACCGAGAGCACAGTCAACAGGGCCCTTAAATCGCTCACCGAAAAGGGAGTCATAACAAGAATAGGCTCGAAGAGGGTGGGCTCATGGAGATTCCTGATGTCCTCTGATGTTTGAGGGATGGTGTGCCTTAGAATAAAGTGAGAACGGGGACATTACGTATCCCGATATCGCTTAACGTTAGAAGATGTTAATCATCACGAGTTCGTGACCGATCCTCCGACACGCCCGCGTCGTGGGGGGG
>WRNL01000056.1 GCA_009776625.1 Methanomassiliicoccaceae archaeon
GGGGGGGGGGGGGACGGCAATTCTCGGCACGATTCTCCGAGCCCGTGGCGTTCCCTGCCCTTTCCGTGCAGCCCCTGTGCAGGCCGGCATGGGCATGCTAACTGCATACATGTAGTACGATGGTTATTATGCCCGTCCGTTTTAGACCAATACAGCCGGTAGTTGGGAAGTTCGGGGTCACCGCGACTTCTTACTTCGGTGACCCCGGAACCGACCCGGTAGGAGGTGCGTATATATGCGACGTCCATCCGGCGTGTTCCGGATCAGGGTCGTCATCCTCCTTGGGAACATCACGATCGTTCTCGATCTTGAGATTCCCTGAGGGGATGACCGCGTGGTTCCCGTAAGGAACCCGGCCCCTCCGGGGGCCGTCACTCGCACCTTCCTGCTTTGCATAGGCGGACGGATTATATAGTTTATTCCTTCGACCCATCGCCCGTGTCAGAAGTAGTACTTCCCTGCGTACCTCTTGGGGAGCACGAACAGCTCCCCGTCCTTGTCGAGGCCGACCGATGCGCTCACCTCGTACACCTCCTGCAGGAGCTCCTCGGTGATCACCTCCTTCGGGTCCCCTATGGCGTAGACCTCGCCGTGCTTCATTATTATGCACTTGTCGCAGTACCTCGCCATCAGCGATATGTCGTGCTCGGCGACGAGTATCGACATGTCCTTCTTGACCATGGCCGTGAGGTACTCCATGACCTCCAGCTTGTACTTCATGTCGAGGTGGGACGTGGGCTCGTCCACCAGCATCAGCCTCGGCTCCTGGACGTACGCCTTGGCGATGAGGGCGCGCTGCCTCTCCCCCGAGGACAGCATGTTCAGGGGCCTGTCCCTGAGGTGGAACACGCTGAACTTCCTCATGACCTCCTCGACGAGGGTCTCGTCGTCGTCGGTCTCCCACCAGATGTTACTCAGGTACGGGTAGCGGCCCAGCATCACCGTCTCGTAGACCGTGAGGCCGAAGCTCGCCCTCAGCTCCGCTGGAACGTTCGACACCTTCCTTGCTATCTCCGAGGGGGTCTTCCCGAGGACGGACTCCCCGTCGATCAGCACGTCCCCCGACGTTATGCTGTGCAGGTGGTTGATGCATCTCATCATCGTCGTCTTGCCGCAGCCGTTCGGCCCTATCAGCCCGACCAGCATCCCCGGCCCTATGCTGTACGACACGTCCTTCACGGCCTGGAACCCGTCCTCGTACACCTTGTTCAGGCCCCTGAGCTCCAGGAGCGGGGAGTCACCCATCGTACATCCTCCCCCTCCTGATCAGCAGGTACGCGAACACCGGCACGCCTATCATGGTGGTTATAGCGCCGACGGGCAGCTCCAGCCCCAGGTACAGCGTCCTCGACGCCAGGTCGGCGAACATCATCAGCGCCCCGCCGAAGGCGATGGACGCCGGGAGCACCAGCCTATGGTCCCCTCCCAGCATCATGCGGCAGAGGTGCGGTATCACCAGCCCNACGAACCCNATTATCCCNACGAACGCCACGCAGAGGGACGTCAGTATGGACGCCATGATGAGCATCAGCCTGTTGAACCTCCTGACGTTCAGCCCCATCTGCTGCGCCTGGTCCTCCCCCAGGAGGACGAGGTTGAACTCCTTCGCCCATACCAGCGGGACGAAGGACATGGCGAGGCCGGGCAGAAGTATGAGCCAGACTTGGTTCCACGACACGTTGGCGAACGACCCGAACAGCCACGTCAGGGCGTTGCTCACGCTCTGGCCCGCCATGGACAGCATAAGCGTCTGCACGGCGGAGAACGCCAGGCCCACCACCACCCCCGCCAGGACGTAGTTTATGGACGACCTCCCCGCCCTCTCGGCTATGAACATGGTTATCACGAAGGCGACGAGGCCGCCGATCATCGCCGTTATAGCCGTAGAGAATATCGAGTGCGAGGAGAAGAGCCCGAAGAATGTGAAGTCGAACGCTATGACCGCGACCGCCGCCGTCCCCGCGCCGGCGGACACGCCCATGATGTACGGGTCAACGAGCGGGTTCCTTATTATCGCCTGGTACATGCTCCCGGCGATGGACAGCCCTATGCCCACGCCGAGCGCGGCGAGCGTCCTCGGCAGCCTGGACTCGAACACCCTTATCTCGTTGAGGTCCGACGGGTCCGCCCCGCCATGCGATATTGCGGAGAACAGCGAGGACAGCATCTCCCCCAGGGACATGGTCGCATGGTAGCCCACGCACAGGCAGGTTAGGAACACCACAACGGTGACGGTTATGCCGAACAGCAGCACCACCGAGAGGCGGTTCTTGCTGCGCCTGTTGTGCCTGAGGTCCTCCCCGCCTATGTAGTGCCTCACGCTCCTTGAAATGTATTCGAACGGCTTGTCCTCCTTCTTGACGACCCTGACAACTATGTACACGGCGGCCAGCATGAGGAGCAGCGCCGCAAAGACTGCGGCCACGGTGTAGATGAGGGGGGTGTCCCCCGCCCCGATGCCGCCATAAGGCGGGAACTCGCCGTAGACGACGTTGAGGCCGGAGTCGTTCCCCGAGTAGACCCAGCCGTCGATCACCAGCGGAGGGGACATGCTGAAGTTGGTCACGGCCGTGGCGGGCATCGTGAACGTCCTCTCTATCCTCCCGTCGAGGGAGACCACGTAGATCGGCTCCTTGATGGAGTAGCCCTGGATGTATATCGATGAGCCGTTGACCAGCACCATTGGCGCCCTCGCCGTGGTTATGTCGGGGTTGAGCAGCTCGTAGTTGCCGTCCGTGCCGACCCTCGCGAGGCCGTTCGACGACGAGATGTAGACCCCTTTGAACCCGTCGGTGACGACGGGGAGGACATAGTTGGCCACTAGACCGAAGGAGCTTGTGTCGAGCGCCCTCTTGGAGAGCGTGGCCCCGTCGAAGGCGTACACCCCCACGCCCCCGACCATCGAGTTCAGGCCTCTCCCGTCGGACACGCCGAACATCAGCACGTAGCCTCCGCCCTCCTCGAAAACCGACACCTGCTGCACGGACCCGTATTCCCTCCCGTTGACCGTCCTCGTGTACACGGACGCCTGGTCGATTATCGTCCCGCCGGCCTTGTCGATGACGTATAGCGTCCCGTTAAGCGCCCCGGCGAAGACATAGCCGTCGTATACGGTGTGGGAGAAGAAGTACGCCGACCCTCCAATCTGCCTCGACCATATCAGGTTCAGGTCAAGGTCGAAACAGTAGACCATCCCGTTCGCCGAGCCGCAGTATATCGCCCCTGAGTCATAGATGAGGGAGCCGGGGCCGTTGTTGTACACCGTCCCCACGAGGGGCGCGGTGGTGTTCGGCATCGCCCCCTCGCGGCCCGCTATGTCCAGGCTGCCGTACGCCTTGTTGTTGAACGTCGTCACGTTCACGTTGCCGGCGCCAGGCCCTTCCATCAATGGGATCTTGAATATGTAGCCGTACGACGCAGGGATGTAGATGTAGTCGCCGACTATGACCGGCGTGGAGAGGTCGTAGACCAGCACGCTGGGGTACGAGAAGCCGAACTCCCATGCCTCCGACCCGTCCGGGCCGTAGCACATGACTGTGGCATGCGCGGGCGCTTTTGAGGAGTTGTACTTGACGAAGAAGTACCCGTGCGCCGACAGGACCGCCGCCTGGACGCCCGTGTCCCCCTCCTCGTGGGACCACATCAGCTCGGCGGGGGCCGCTGCGGAGGAGGTCTCCTGCGATCCGGTCTGCCGGGAGTTCCCCCTGATCATCGTCCAAGAGGACGGGTTGTCGGGGGTCTCGACGGGCGCCTGCCCGTTGGGGTAGAACCCTATGGCGAGGCTCCCGCCGGTGTAGGGCGCAGATATGTCGGGGACCGCCACCCACCTCCCGGCGGCGCCGTCCCATTTGTAAGGCACCCATTTCGATACGACCTTCACCCCTGTGGCGCCGGAGGCGGCGAGGCTCCCGCCGGACGGCGACGACCCTATCGTCGCCTCCGATACCCCGTTCAGGGTTATCTTGCCCCCGGAGGAGCCGTAGTCGAACCCTGCGCTCGCGGCCGCGCCGCGGAGCACGTCGTCCACGGTGCCCCCTGTGCCGACATCCGTCCAGACGGTGTCGCCGTTCCCCATGTCGAAGAGCACCATGTCGCCGACCGGGCCGTCGGCGCCCGCGCCGGCGGCCGCCACCAGGGGGGCGAGCGCGACCAGCGCCACGACCCCCAACAATGCCATTTTTCTGATGTTGCTGCCTATGTCTGTCCCCCCTGTCACAGCCTGAAGTCAAGGTCCTTCGTGAATGTAAGGTAATCCGGGTAGTCGTCCCCGATGTATTTGGGGATGTCTATGTCCGTGAACACGTCCTGGTGCAGTATGCGCGCCGTGATCTCCATCAGCTGGATGAACCTCGGCCCGGGGATGGTGGACATGTACCCTGCGGCACCGCCCACCATGTAGATGTCCCCGTTCTTGTACGCGTCGGTCGTCCTCCATTCCGCGGGGAGCGATCCGATCATCGAGCCGTACTCCTGCGCCGTGTACATGTAGTCCACCGTGAGCAGGATTATGAAGGCGGGGTTCGCCGACATGATCTGCTCCGAGTTTATCTGCACCCAGCCCGACATCGACGAGAACACGTTGACCCCGTCCACGGTAGCAGTGAGGTCGTTGACGTACGTGTACGACCCTGAGACCCACGGCGACTTGTCCGGCGCCAGCGCGAGCATCACGCCCGCGCCCCTTGTCTGCGGGACGGACGACAGGATGCCGGTTATCGCGTCCGTCGCATCCTCTATCGAGCTTATGACCTCGTGGGCGCGCATGTCGTACTCGATGGCAAGCCCCGCGATGTAGATGTTGCACATTATCTCCTGGATGTCCTCGCCGCCGTACATGAGCACCGCGTTGATGCCCACGCCCCTGAGCCTCTCTGTCATGAGGTGGTGGGTGTAGAGCGACCCGTCGCAGAGCACTATGTCAGGCCTCTGCGCGGCTATCTGCTCGAAGCTTGGGTTCAGGTAGTCCCCGACTATCTTTATCCTGCCGCTGGCCTGGCCCGCGACGACGGAGTCGGGGTATATGCTGTACATGTCCGTCCCTACCAGGGTGTCTACCGCCCTGATCGAGCCTATGACCTCCGTCATCGCCGGGGACAGGGTTATCACCCTCTGAGCCTGGGGGTACCCGTATATCGACCTCCCCGACTCGTCCACGGCCACCGTGGGCGCCTCGCCCGCGCCGGTGTACGCCCAGGCGGCTATAGTGAAACCGGAGAGGTCCACGCCCGCCGGGCCCTGTTCCTTCACCCATGTTATGCTATAGGGGGATATCGTCCACAGGTCCCATGTGCGCATGCCGTCCGAAGGCACGCCGTCGATCTCCTCGACCGTGCCGCCCTCGACCGTGTACGTGAAGCCGTTGGTCGTGCAGGCGACTGCCAGAGCATCATAGGGGTCGGAGTTGTCCCGCATGTCCATCTCGGTCCATGTCACGTCCCAGCCCCCGAAATCGATCAGGAACCCGGACGCCTGCGGCTGGGAGGCCTCGGCGTCGTTTATGATGAAAGGGAGGGACAGGGCCCCGGCTGCCACTATCAGAAGGGACAGCGACACCTTGAACCTCATCGCCTCCAATATCCGTCCTCCTTAGAAAAAAGTAAAAGCCGCCGGGGCGGCTGTTTCACATCGTTCAGGCGAACGGCCCCCCGTCCTGCCAGCCCGTCGTTGTGTTTGGATCCAGGGTCGGCTCGTACGTAACGCTGTCGAACTCTGTCACGCCGAAGTAGAATATGTTCTGCGAAGTCGTCACACCGGTTATCCCCGTGCCCATTTCCTCCCAGCCGTCAGAGATCGAGCTGTCTGTGCCACCGGTCCAAACGAACTGCGACCAGCTGTCCCCTGTCGCAGACCAATCCGGCTCGACGCCGTTGATCTCGATGATGAATCCCTCCATTAACCCGCTGTCGGGTATGTCGAATGTGATACCCAGTCCGTCCAATGCCGAACAGATCCCTTCGTACGCGTTATTACCTTCTCCAGAAATCCATCCGTTGGCCACTGTGCTGGTCTCATAGTCCCCATAGTCTATGTAGTACCAGTATGTATTCTTCTTACTGTTATCATCGCTGTTGTTGCTCAGCATGAAGAACGCCGCCGCCGCGACGACCACAACGACCAAGACAACTGCGACTATCACAACTGCTTTTTTTGCCATCTCATTCACCCGAGGGCAATAGCCCTGCTTCGAGCACAGTGCATTATGTCATATTTAAGTTGTAAGATATATCCAACAATTTTTTTAGTAGATACACGGAACCCACCACAAAAACACCTACGTCCCCACCCTACGGGGGAGCCGAGGGGACGCCCCCGCTCACGGGGAGAACGGCCCGCCGCCTTGCCACCCGTGCTGCGCATTAGGGTCCAGGGACAGGGCGTAGCCGTGCTCGAAGTCGATGAACGTGAACTCGGTAACGCCCACGTAGAATATGGTCTCCGTCGAGTCCCTCAGTATCCCGCCGATCTCGCGCCACGCCGCATGCGATCCGTCGCGCGCCCTCCACTCCCAGGTGTGCCATGCCTCCACTGCACCGATCTGCGGCCCCACGCCGTCGATGGACTGCACCCACCCCTCGCTGTCCACGTCGTGGTCTATCCCGTTCTCTATCAGCGCGTTAAGGAACGCTTTGTGCGCATCGTCGCCCTCCGCCGATATCCAGAAGTCGGGCGCAGCCCCCCCGTGGTCGATGTAGAACCAGTACTCCGCCGCGCCGGCGACACCGCCCCTGCCGCCGTTCCAGAGGAGGTATCCGGCGGATGCGCAGACCACGACGGCTACGACGGCTACGGAGAGGAACGCTGCTACCTTCTTTGACATTCACATCACACGGGGGCCTTCCCTCGAGAGATACAAGGGCGTGCGTTTTATATAGACGTATGCACGCCGGCGGCACCCGCCGCGGCGGCGGCTCTGAACAATTATAAACGATGCGGCGTATGCGAACGCATGGCGATTCTTTCGGACAGGGACATACTCGCGGGGCTGGCCTCGGGCTACCTCGGCATAAGCGACTACCACGAGAGGGGGCTGACCCCGAACGGCTACGACCTCAGGGTGTCTGAGATATCCGTGAGGGGGGACCCCGAGGTCAAGAGGGAGGGCGTCGTCGGGGTGCCACCGAGGACGATGTTCTACGTCTCCACGATAGAGAGGGTGCGTATGCCCAAGGACGTCTGCGCCCAGCTGTGGATGAGGACCACATGGATCAGGAAGGGGTGCATCGGCGCGTTCGGGAAGATAGACGCGGGCTTCGAGGGGACGCTGACGCTGGGCGCCTACAACGCGACCGACGAGGTCGTGGAGATACCGATCGGGGAGAGGTTCTGCCAGATGGTGCTCGAGACGCTGACCGGCGCGTCGGATAAGGACTACGCCCAGAGGAGCGGCAACTACCAGGGGCAGACCGGCGTCACGCTCGATCCTCTGAAGAGGTGAGCCGCGTCTCCCTCTTGATGTCTATGGCGTAGACGCTCATCGTGGGGGAGTACGTCTTGAGCTCCGTCACGCCCTCTATGGATATGACGAACCCGAGGGACCGGGCGTTGTATCTCATCCTTTCCATGAAACCGTCGAACTCGGACCTCTCGGCCACTTTGTATAGGTGGACCGTGCCGCCGTCCTTGGCCCCCATGAGCGCGGCGGGTAGGAAGGACTCGGCCGTCTGAGGCAGGTTCATGATCACCCTGTCCGCCGGGGGGAGCCCCTCCATAGCCGCCGGCGCGTCGCCCGTGATCGGCACGATGTTCCCTATGCGGTTGAGCGCCATGCTCCTCCTTGCGAACCCCTCTGCCTCGGGGTTTATGTCTATGGAGTACACCACCTCAGGCCTGGCCATCCTGCATATGACCAGCCCGAATGGGGCGGCCCCTGCGAACATGTCTATGACCGTCTCCCCGTCCCTTACGAGGGACGCCACCCTCGCCCTCTCCGTCGCCAGCCTCGGGTTGAAGTAGACCTTCGACGGGTCGATCGCCATCCTGACCCCGAACTCCCTGTGCACGGTCTCGGGGCCGCCCTCGCCGGCTATCTGCTCCAGGTCCCTCACCCTCATCTCCCCCTTGACCCCCGAGTCCAGCATGACCGCCCTCACCGACCGGCTCACGGACATCATCGCCTCGCCGATCCGGCGCTTGTATGGGAGCAGGGCGTCGGGGAGCTTTATTATCGCGACGTCGCCGACCACGTCGAACGACGTGGGCAGCTCCCCCCTGACGCCCTCCGGCACGTCTGCCACGTCCCTGTAGTCCGTCGGAGCGCGCTCGACCGGCTCCAGGTCCGCATCGGCCGCCTCGTACCCCCCGCAGCCTTCCGCCAGGACGGGGATCAGCAGGAACTGCCCGTCGGAGCCTATCCTCCTCGACGTGTCCAGCATCCCTTTGGACAGGAGGTCGGCCCTCGCGCGCTCCCCCTCCTGCTTCGGGACCCTCACGCACCGTGCCATCGTCAGTCCTCTTCCTCTATTATCTCCCTCGGAGCCCCGGCGAAGTCGACCAGGGCGTAGGCCTCCATGAAATGGAGGTCGCCGGGGATGACCAGCGTCTGCAGGGGGGAGCCGACGTCCCTTTTGAGGAGGTCCTGGGGGTACCCTGCGAAGAGCCTCTCCTCCCTCGACCCCACGTTGGACGCGACGCATATGACTGTCCTGTCGGTGATCAGGCCCTCCCCCCATGCCCTCTCCCCCTCGATCAGCCATTCCAGGGCCTGGTGGGCGGTCATGTACCTGAGCTCGTCCGCCCTTATGTCAAGGAGGACCATGGTGTGGAGCCCCCTGTCCTTGTTCTGCTTGATGTTGTCGTATGGGGACCTGGGGTGGTGGCCCGCCTCCAGGAACGGGAGGGTCACCGTCCTCCCGAACTTGTACGGCTGGAGGCCCAGCGAGGAGGGGCATGCCCCGAATATCGACACGCCGTGCACCATCCTGACCGGTATCCCCTCCTCCGCCGCCTGTATCCTCAGATCCACGTGCGTGGTGGCGAGCATGGTGTCGCCCGCCG
>WRNL01000057.1 GCA_009776625.1 Methanomassiliicoccaceae archaeon
TGCTGACGCTCATGGACGGGATGGGCGGGAGGGGGGACGTCATCGTCATCGGGGCCACGAACAGGGAGGACTCCATAGACCCAGCGCTCAGGAGGCCGGGGAGGTTCGACCGGGAGATCGAGATCGGAGTCCCCAACACCAAGGGGAGGAGGAAGATCCTGGAGGTGCACATGAGGGACATGCCGCTCTCGGACGACGTGGAGATAGACAGGCTGGCGGCGACGACCCAGGGCTTCGTGGGGGCGGACCTCGCCTCGCTGGCGAGGGAGTCGGCCATGAGGTGCCTGAGCAAGCACATATCCAAGCTGGACCTGGACAAGCCGGTGCCGCAGTCGACGCTCGAGACGATGAGGGTCAGCATGGCCGACTTCGCGGACGCGCTCGCGGACATCGAGCCGAGCGGCATGAGGGAGGTGTCCGTGGAGATACCCAAGACCACCTGGGGCGACATAGGCGGCCTCGGGCACATAAGGAAGGAGATCGAGGAGGTGTTCGTCCCGACGGAAGGGTACAAGTCGTTCGAGAGGCTCGGCATAAGCCCAGGGAAGGCGCTGCTGCTCTACGGCCCCCCTGGGACAGGGAAGACCCTGATAGCCAAGGCCGTCGCGAACGAGTCGGGCGCCAACTTCATAGCGGTGAGCGGGCCGGAGATCGCCAGCAAGTGGATGGGGGAGTCGGAGCGGGCCATCAGGAAGATATTCAAGAAGGCCAAGCAGATGGCCCCGTGCATAGTGTTCTTCGACGAGATAGACTCCATCGCCCCGGTGAGGGGCGGGGGCGACTCCCAGGCGTGGGAGAGGGTGGTGGCGCAGCTGCTGACGGCCATAGACGGCATCGAGAGCATGAGCAGGGTGATGGTCATGGCGGCCACCAACCGCCCGGACATGATCGACCCCGCGCTTCTGAGGCCGGGGAGGATGGACCGCATGATACTCGTGGGGAGGCCGGGCGCGGAGGAGCGCAGGAGCATACTGGATGTGCACACGGCGAGGATGCCCCTCGAGGGCGTGGACCTCGACGCGGTCGCCAGGGCCACGGAGGGGTACGTCGGCGCGGACATCGCGGCGCTCTGCAGGGAGGCCGGGCTCTCGGCGTACCGCAGGGACAGCGGCGCGCAGTCAGTGACCGAGGGGGACTTCAGGGCCGCCCTGGGCGTCGTCGGCCCCTCGGTGGACGAGGCGACCTTCGAGAAGTACGAGTCGCTGAGCAAGGAGATGAGGAGGCTCCGCATGGGGTGGAACGACCCCTTCTACGGGTGACGCCATGGGCGACAGGGCTTTCAGCAGGGAGATCCTGGGCAGGGACGTCGAGACGGCCACGGGGCGCGCGGTGGGGGTGCTCGAGGACATAGTGATCGACACCGGCGACGGCTCAATCAAGTACCTGATAGTGGCGACCGCCGGGAACGTGACGGAGGGGCCGCACAGGGTGGACGAGAGGGGCAGGGCCGTGGTGGAGACCGACCGGATCAGGCTCAAAGGGGACAAGATAGTGATCAACTGAGGGGCTTGACCATGTAGACGCCCTCCAGGGCGTACCCCATCGCCCTGTAGTACCCCCTCGCGCCCACGCCGCTGTTGACCCTGACCGCCCTCTTGCCGTCGAGGGCCGCGAGGCGCTCGGCCTCGGCCATCAGCTCCTTCCCGAAGCCCCTGTGCTGCCAGTCCTCCCCCCCGGAGCCGATGGCCGCCGCCTTGCCGAACACCTTGAGCTCCCTGACGGTCGCGGTCCCGGAACAGTCCGTCCTCAGCCTGACGTAGCCGATCAGGGAGTCGCCGTACACGAGGGACACGAACCTCTCCAGGCCCCCGCTGGCCTCGTACTCGGCCACCTTCAGCTCGACGAGGCCGGGATCCTCCAGGGCCGCCCCGGTGTGGCCGACCTCCCTGCACCTGACGCACCTGCAGGACGCGCCCTCCGCGTCCATGCGCTCCTTGACGAGCTGGCGGATGTTGCTCTTGAGTATCCCGGCGGCTATCTGCGGCGCCGGTATGTCCCTCTGTATCCTCTGTATCCTGACGTACTCCGGGACGGCCTGTTTCATCCTCGAGAGGAGGCCCACGGCGGTGTCGACGCCGTAGGGCTCGTACTCCCCCCTCTCCCACATCCCGCAGAGCCCGGTCCCGGGGATGACCAGCGCCGGGTAGATCTTCAGCATGTCCGGCCGGAAGCCCGGGTCGTCGAACACCCGCTTGAAACACTCGAGGTCCCTCTCCGGGTCGGACCCCGGCAGCCCCGGCATGATGTGGTAGCACACCTTCAGGCCCAGGTCCTTGCAGGACTTGGTGGACTCCCTGACCTCCCTCACGCCGTGCCCCCTCCCCGACATGGACAGCACCTCGTCGTCCAGTATCTGCACGCCCAGCTCCACCCTCGTGGCCCCGAGCCGCAGCGCCAGCCCGGCCTGCTCGTCGCCGAATGCGTCGGGCCTCGTCTCGACGGTCAGGCCGACGCACCTGTGCCGGGAGGACTCGTTCATAGACTGAGCGTCCCCGAGGCAGGTAGACGGCGCCCCGTTCATCGCGTCGAGGCACCTCTGGACGAACCACTCCTGGTAGCCAGGGTCCCTCGACGTGAACGTCCCGCCCATGACGATGAGGTCGATCTTGTCGGTCATGTGGCCTATGGCCGTGAGCTGGTCGATCCTGTCCTTCACCTGGAGGTACGGGTCGTAGCCGTTCCTCTCGGCCCTCCTCGCCGCCGGCTCCTTCCCCGTGTAGGACTGGGGGGACCCGCTCTCGACCCCTCCCGGGCAGTAGGCGCACTTCCCGTGGGGGCACGGGTGGGGGGAGGTCATCACGGCCACCACCGCCACGCCGCTGAGGGTGCGCATCGGCTTCTTCACAAGGAGCGGCTCGAGGAGCGCCCTGTCCTCGGGGCAGACCGCCCCCAGTATGGCGGAGTTGGGGGGCACGCCATTCAGCCCCAGCTCGCCGCAGAGCGCTATCTTCATCCTCTGGACGCCGTCCCTGTCCACGACCGCCCCGCTCCTCGCGGCGGACGCCATCCTACGGCCGAGCTCGTCGGCCGGCCCCCCGCCGCTCATCCGTCCTCGGCCCTCGCGAGGGACTGGAAGTGCGACACCGTCCGCCTGTAGTTCTCCATCGCCATGCCCACGTTCGCCTCGGTGAAGCTCCAGGCCTTGGAGAGGTCGCCGTACCTGATTCTGTAGCCTTTCCTGACGGCGCCGTCGAACTCGACGTCTATGCTCTCCAGAAGGTCCATCGACTTCAGCTTGTTTATGTGCCTGTATATGGTCGGCTTGGTGGTGTCCAGGAGCGCGGCCAGCTCCTCGACCGCCCAGGCCTTGCCCATGTTGCCCATGAAGAACTCCATGAACAGCCTGTACGGCACGCTGTCCCTCACGCCGGTCGCCTGGGTCTTGGGGTCGTACCCCTTGGGTATGTACCCGATCTGCACCAGGAACGTCTCCGCCACCACGTCCTTGTCGGACACGGCGTTCATCGGGGTGTTGCTCACGACTTGTAGCTCGAACAATGTTACATCTCCCGCTATGCAGACGAATAGTTAAGACGGTATTTTAATTTGTTCAGACCAGACCTTTAATGTCGTCGAGCGCCTTGAGGACGCTCCCGAGGGGCATGACGGGGGACACCGGTATCCGGAGGATCCTCTTCACGGTGAGCGCGATTATGGGCGCGCAGACTATCGCGAGGGCGCCGTCGCGCTCCGCCCTGACCGCCGCTATTATCGCGTCCTCCACCGTCGATATGGGGTACTCCCTGATGGATATGGCCCCGCCGTCCGCCAGCATGGTCTTCGGGAGGGACTCCATGAAGGTCGACGACGCTATGACGGCGACGAACCTGTCGGCGCCCCGCCGGCTGATCGCGGTCAGCGCGCGGACCACCTCCCTGACCGTCCTCAGGTTGGGCTCGCGCTTCTCCTCGAGTATCTTGTACATGGTGCTCTGGGATATGCCGGACACTGAGCAGAACTCGCTCAGGGACATCTCCAGCTCGTCGTCGAGCATGCTCCTGAGCGCCCTCTGGAACCCGCCCTCCTCCCTGAGCATGCTCGAGATGACGTCGTCCACCGTCATATCTGCCCCTTCGCCCTGGCGGCCGCCCCCAGCCCCGCCACCGCGCCCTCGCCGACGGCCTTGGCCAGCTGCCACGGCTTGCCGGTCACGTCCCCGCAGGCGAACACGCCCGGGACGGAGGTCTCGCAGCCCTCGTCCGTCCTGATGGAGTCGTCCGGCTCCGGCGTCACCCCGAGGTCCATCGCCAGGTAGGCCGACGACCTCCCCCCGAGCACGATGAAGACCCCGTCGACAGCGACCTCCCGGCCGTCCTCCAGGAGGAGCGACTCGACCTTCCCGCCGCCCCTGATCTCCTTGGGGGCGCCCGACACGATGCTCGCGCCGGCGGCGGTCGCCCTGTCCACGAGGGCCCTGTCCGCCGAGACCCCCCTGCTGACCCAGTGGACCTCGGAGGCGTACCTCGTCATGAGCTCCGCCGACACGGCCGCCTCCGACTCGTCGCCTATGACGGCGACCCGGAGCCCTTTGTAGAAGCCGCAGTCGCATTCGGCGCAGTAGCTGACGCCCTTGCCCAGCAGCGCCTCCTCCCCCGGTATGCCCAGCTTCGCCCTGGATATCCCTGTGGCTATGACGACCGACCTGCAGGAAATAGCCTCCCCGGACTCGACGGTCACGAGGAAGCCCCCGTCAGCCGCCTCGGCGCCGGTGACGTTCATGTCGAGGTGCCTGCACCCGAAGGACACGGCCTGCTCCAGCCCCTTCGCCAGGAGCCCCCGCCCGTCCGCCTTCCCGGCCAGGCCGAAGTAGTTCTCCACATGGGCCCCCTGCAGCGCGCTGTTCCCCGGCTTCCCGACGATCACCGTGTCCGCCTTCTTCCGGGACGAGTGTATGCCCGCCTGCAGCCCGGCGGGCCCGCAGCCTATTATCACCACGTCAGCGTTCATGTAGCATCGTTTCGACGTACCCCTTTATATCTTCTTTGGTCCTGAGCCCCACCAGGGTCTCGGCCAGGACGCCGTCCCTGAATATGAGCAGGGTGGGGATGGCCCTTATCCCGAACCTCACGGACACCGCATGGTTCTCGTCGACGTTCAGCTTGGCCACCCCGGCCACCCCCTCCAGCTCGGCGGAGAGCTGCTCCATGACCGGGGTCATCCTCCTGCACGGGCCGCACCACGGCGCCCAGCAGTCTATCACCGCGATGCCGTTGCCCGCGACGAACTCGTCAAAAGTCTCTCCTGTAAGTTCTGTTACCATATGCATTTCCTCTTATATTGCACCGCCATGATTATAAAGGGATAAATAAGTTTAGAGCGAACAAAAAGGCGGGTCGTGCGGTGCTGGAGAACATAAGCAACATGATGGGGCTGGAGATATACGCCCCGACGGGCGTGTTCGTGGGGGTCGTGGACGAGGTCATCGTGAGCATCCCCGAGATGAGCGTCAAGGGGCTGTTCGTCGCGGAGGCCAACCCCGCGCTGGTCGACGAGGGCGTGTCGATAAGCATACCCGACGAGGGCGTGTCGATAAGCATACCCTTCCGGTGGGTCCAGAGCGTCGGGGACGTGGTGCTGCTCGCCAGGTTCCCCGGCGGGAGGATAGGGGCGGGGTCACCGTGAGACCCATCTGAGGCGGGGGTACTCGCCGATTATGTCAGGTATGACGTCTAGGTCCATGCCGTAGAGGCCGGAGAGCTCCCAGTGGAGCGACTCCATCCTCTCCGCGCCCCTTATGGCCCCCTTGTTCCTCAGCTTCTCGACCGAGCGGGTGTGGCACACCACCATGTCGTCGCTCACGAGGTTGTCCGCATGCGCCACGACCTTCTCCTCTATCGTCCTGGGCATGTAGTCCCCGGGCGGGAGCCCCATGTCCGCCGCGTCGATGTCGTCGAGCCCCGCGCCGGTGTGCTTCCTCACGATCCCGACCAGCTCCTCGGAGAGGCCCAGGCGCTCTATCATCTCGCCGCCGATGATGGCATGCATGATGCTGTTGTCCACGGACCTGCCGATGTCGTGCAGGAGCGAGCCGGCCATCACTAGCCGCCTGTCCGCGTCGATGTTCTTCAGCATCTCCTCCGCGACGGCGCCCACGGTGCAGCAGTGCACGACCACCCTCTTCTTGCACCCTGCCTCCCTCAGCAGCCTCAGGCACCCCGCCTCGTCAGGTACGTTTCTCGACAACTGTCTTTCCCCTCTCGTTCGGTATCACTGTCATCAGCCCATCGCGGTCGGAGTATAGATTCCTGCCGCCGGTGAGCCTGTCGAGGAATATGGCGAGGGCGGCTATCTCCGAATGGGGCTGGTTCCCCACCGAGACGTTGTGGTCCGCCTCCCGGTACACCTCGGGGGGGACCTTCTCGGCGCCGACGACGACGAGGAGGTCCCTGTCCTGGGGGATCTTCGGGATGGCCTCGTCCAGCCTCTGCCCGTACATGGTCAGGTGGACGACCTCCCCCTCGAACCCTTTGAGGACCCTCTTCCACTGGACCCCCGTCTCGATGCTGTAGTCGCCGCCGAACCTCCCCACGACGTCGCGGACGCTCTCCTCGAGGGCCCTGTCCTCGGTGTCGACGAATATGCCGGAGGCGCCCAGCGCGCGGGACGAGAGCGCCACGTGCGTCGTGACCCTCTTGTCCCTCTCGGGGCGGTGGCCGATCCTCAGTATCCAAATGCGGGGCATCTCACTCTTCTCTGATGAGCTCGATCCTGTGGCCCCTGTAGTCCATCTTGACGGATCTCCTCACGAGGCTCTTCAGCATCGTGGAGGAGAGCCCGAGCGCCTCGGCGACGTCGCCGGAGAACCGCCCGCCCTTGCCGACCTCCGTGAGTATCCTCCCCTCGATCTCCCCGTACTCCTCCTCGTCCATCATGGCGGCGGCCAGGACGTCGCTTATCTCGTAGACGGGCCACTGCGCGTTTATGTTGAATGAGGTGTAGTACGTGTGGTACGACTTCTCGGGGTAGCCGCCGTTCACGGACAGCCACCGCGTCTCTACGAGCTTCATCTTCTCGAAGAACACTATGGCGTCCCTGCCCTCCGGGCCGAACTTCCTCTCGATCTCGTCGGCGGTCCTCCACTCCAAGGTCACCTCCTTCAACACGTCGCGCTTCACTGGCGTGTCGACGGACCTGAGCATCGGAACCAGCTCTGATGGCTCATTTATGACCTTTATCCTGTTCATAAGAATGACCCTTAAGGGCATAAACGTATATAACGGTTCTTGACCGACGCAAGTTTTCGGCAATCGTCGAAACCCCGTCCGACCCCATGCCGCTGTCCGGTAGCCGCGCCCGCCCCCGCCCGTGCTACATGGGGCGTGCCCCCTCCCGAGCTGGTGTTGTTCAGGGTAATCTCAAAGCCTGAACATACAAAGATTACGCGGATACATGTAATCGTTAGGGATTTATCCTCTCCCGCGTTACCTCATGCGATGACTGACGCAACGGATGCATGTCTGGGCGAGAGCGGGGGCAAACGGTACGTTCAGACACGTCTATCCGGCGACACGGGCGTGTCGCCCCTGAAAAATTTCTGCGAGGGGGAGGGCATCGAAATCAACAGGCCGAGATGGCCCGATCTTTTCGGCGCCGCCGTCCAAAAGAGCCTGCGCCAGGGCGCTGACAGGAGGATGCGGGTCCTCAGCCTCTTCTCTGGCGGGGGCGGCCTGGACATAGGGTTCCACGACTCGAACTTCGACATAGTCGAATGCGTGGAGCTCGAGAGGGAGTACTGTGAGACCCTGAGGAACATGAGCGGCGCAGGGGGTAGGATGGAGGGGGCGGGGGTACGCTGCACCGATATCCGCGACTATTCCGCCGAACACCTGGGGGACATCGACTTCGTCATCGGGGGCCCCCCCTGCCAGACGTTCAGCGCCGCGGGCAGGAGGGCCAACGGGGTGATGGGGACCGACGACAGCAGGGGCATGCTGTTCAAGGAATACGTGCGGATACTCGGGGACCTGTCACCCAGGGGGTTCCTCTTCGAGAACGTCTATGGGATCACGGGGGCGCAGGGCGGTGGGCCCTGGAGGGAGATAACCGACAGTTTCTCCAAGATAGGGTACAGGCTGCACCACAGGGTGCTGGACTCTGCCGACTACGGGGTCCCGCAACACAGGGAGAGGCTCATAATCGTCGGGCTCAGGGAGGGGGGCTACCTGTTCCCAAGGCCCACGCACGGCCCCGACTCTGGATACGGCGTGGGTTATTTCACTGCGAAGGACGCCATCGACGACCTCGCCGGCCGCTATTGCGGGGGCCGGGATATCCCCGGCAAGTACTCGGAGATGCTAAAGGGCATCCCCCCCGGCCTCAACTACAGCTTTTACACCGAGGAGATGGGCCACCCCGCCCCCCTCTTTGCATGGAGGTCCAAGTTCTCCGACTTCCTGTACAAAGCCGACCCCGGATTGCCGGTGCGCACGATCAAGGCGCAGGGCGGGCAGTGGACGGGGCCGATCCATTGGGACAACAGGCATTTCACGATAGAGGAGCTGAAAAGGCTGCAGACGTTCCCCGACGACTACATCATAAACGGGGGCAGGCAGACGGTCGTCCACCAGATAGGCAACTCCGTGCCGCCCCAGTTCTCGAGGATCCTCGCGCTGTCCATCGCAGACCAGGTGTTCGGCGCGGACGTCCCCTTCGAGATCCCCACTCTGAGTTCTGGGGAAGAGCTCGGGTTCAGGAAAAGGAAGAGGGACCTGACGGAGAGATACCGCAGGATCGCGACGGACGCCATATCTATGGGCCTCACCCCGCAGCCGCCTCCAGGGAGGCGGCAGACGACGTA
>WRNL01000058.1 GCA_009776625.1 Methanomassiliicoccaceae archaeon
TCGAACCTGTCGTATCCGCCCTTCCCCGCGACGTGCCCCGCCTGGGAGAGCATGCATATCACGACCTCCTCCCTGCCGGCCCCGACGAGCCTGACCCTCGCGTACTCGTGGTCTGGATGGGCGGCCACCGCCATGTTGGACGGGAGCGTCCAGGGGGTGGTCGTCCAGATGACGAGGGACACGCCCTCCTCGCCCACGAGGGGGAACCTGACCATCACCGACGGGTCGGTCTCGTCCCAGTACTCGATCTCCGCCTCCGCGAGCGCCGTCTCGCACCTAGGGCACCAGGTCACCACCCTGCTGGCGGGCCCCAGCCGCCCCTCCTCGTGAGCGCGGCGGACGGTCCACCATGCGGACTCCATGTAGTCCAGCTCGAGCGTCTGGTATGGGCGGTCCCAGTCCATCCACACGCCGAGCTGCTTGAACTGGCCCGTCATGCTCGCCCTCAGGTCGAGGGCGAACCTCTTGCAGGTCTCCACGAACTTGTCTATGCCGATCTCCTCTATCTCCTTCTTGGAGTGGACTCCGATCTTCTTCTCCACCTGCACCTCTATGGGGAGGCCGTGCATGTCGAACCCCGGCTGGTCGCGGACGTCGTACCCCTTCATCCTCAGATAGCGGATCATCACGTCCTTGATGGTCTTGTTCATCGCCGTCCCCAGATGGATGGAACCCGTAGTGTACGGCGGCCCGTCGAGGAAATGGAACCTCTCCCCCCCGGACCTCAGCTCTTTCGTCTTCTCGTAGGCGTTGGAGGAGGCCCAGAACTCCTGGATCTCCTTCTCTATAACCGGCGCGTCGTAGCTCGCGCGGACCTGCTTTATCATCGCTAATCCTCTCCCGCCCGGTGTATCTTGCCCGGCGGCTGGTGGCAATCGGCGTCCTGGTTAAATACCTGCCGCCCGGGATGCCAGGCGCATGACGGGCGATGGGTCAGCCGTCCAGCCGCATCAGCAGCCGGATGCATAAAAAGGACAGGTAGGGCGACACCGCCTTCTTTTGTCCAAAATCCCATTCTTTGCATTTCTGGTAGACGGACTCGGGGGTGAACATGCCGTCCTCGCCCTGTTTCCCCCTGATGATCCCCGCCATCTCCTGGAACCGCTCGTCGGACCTCGCCCACTCGAACTTGCTGAGGCAATCGGCGACGCTCAGGATATCGTACCACATCGCGGGCGCCTTCAGCTTGCAGAAGTCCGTGCCCATATAGAACATATAGGGATGCCTCTCCCGCCTCTCCCCCCAAAGGGAGAGGATGGCGTCGACCCCGTTCCTGGCGGCGTCGCCGCCCCGGTGCTCCTCCGTCTCCGCCATGAGGTTCAGCATGGCGAGGGTGGCATAGGGGCAGCAGTCGCCCTTGCGCCCGGGCCCTCTGAACGTCCCATGGGTCTCTGACACGGTGCAGGGGAACCCCTGCTCCCCCGCCATGGAGGCCAGCCTGTCCACGCCTTGCTTTATGTGTTGCTGATAGTCGACCCCGGCCCTGATGAGCGCCGTCAGGAGCAGGGGGGCGTCGCACAGGCACCACCCGAACACGTCCTCGCCCTTGCCCCCGAAGTGCTTCGGCACGTTCGTCAGGGACTGGTACACCCCGGATCCTTCCTTGTGGCCCATTATCTGCCCCACGGCGCTCTCGATCTCAGGCGTGTCCCTGCCAAGGCCTACGTCGAGCAGGAACAGCAGTTTATGCAAAGGCAGCTCAGGGTTCTTATGGTTGGTCACCAGCGTGCCATGGAAGTCGGAAACGTCCTCCAGATATCTTTTGACCCTTCCATCCTCCAGCGCTTCGTGCCTCAAGCCTGCAAGGCTCTCCTTGCTTTCCTTGAGTATATCAGCCCGGATGGCATGCTGCAGCCACGGGTCGCTAATGGACAGGAGTCGGTCTATCAACTTGCTATCTACTCTTGAAACCGCACGGCTCGGCATATGGGTGTCAATGGGGNTCCGCTATATATTAGAGCCACCCCTCGTATCGCTGAATATTGCCCGAGAAGCCCGCCTCGCTCAAGAGTGGGAGCAACCGCCAAGCGGACTCCCCCCCATCCCAGTGAGGATATCGTGTGGCGCGGCGAAGCGTTGTCGGAGGCGGCATGCCCTCATAGGCTCTTTTTCAACAGGAAATCGTTCAGGTGTATGCCCATGACCCCGTTCCGGTTCTCTTGCCAGTATGTGTCCGTCGTGACGACGTATTTCGGGTAGTGATCCCGTACAGCCTCCAAAGACGAGAACTCCCTGTCCATCGTCTCCGCGCTCCCGTATTCCATGCAGACTTGGACATAGACTTTTTCGCCGCTGTTGATTCGCTCTGCGACGAAATCCACTTCCTTGGTGCCGATGCTGCCCGCATAGACCGTGTACCCGCGCCGCACGAGGTCGTTGTGGACGATGTTCTCCAAGATGCCCGGTATGTTCGCCCTCTTCATGTCACGGACAGCGTACAGCAACGAATGGTCCGCCAGGTAGAATTTGTCATTGCAGTCCAACAGCCTTCTGCCCCTGATGTCGTACTTGCCGACCCGTTTTATCGCATAGGCGTCCTCCAGATATCCGACATAGCGGCTTACCGTATCGAAATCCCCCCCGCCGCCGTTGCTCTTCAGATGATCGGCGATCTTCCTGATGGAAACGAAGGAACCGACGTTGTCGTAGATGAACGAGACGATTTTTCTGAGGAGGGGGGCGTTCTTAACCTTGTACCTCGACACCACATCTTTCAGGACGATAGAGGACTGTATGTCGGAGACCACCTGCCTCGCTTGTTCCTCGGTGAAGCCGACCGTCGACAGCATAGGGAAACCCCCTGTGCGTATGTAGTCGTCCAGCAGCCCGTACCGGTATCGCCCCGGCTCCCCGCTCAGGCCTGACCCCTCCCTGAAACGGACGAACTCCTCGAACGACAACGTCCCAACTTCGAACGAGACGTACCTACCAGCGAGCAGGGTGGCCATCTCCCCGGACAGCAGCCGCGAGTTGGACCCCGTCACGTATATGTCGGTGTTCTTGAGCCTCAGCGAGTTGACGGCCTTTTCCCAATGCCTCACATCCTGTATCTCGTCCAGGAAAAGGTAGTACCTCCCCCCGTCTTCCATCCGCCCGGCCACATACCTGTTGAGTTCCTTATAGGAAACGATGTCGTCGAACTCCGAATCCTCGAAGTTGATGGATATTATATGCCCCTCGTCCGCGGACTTCATGACCTCTTCCCTGACCAGCCCGAGTATCCCCGACTTGCCGCTCCTTCTGACGCCGGTGATTATCTTGATGGGCTCTTTGTCGATGAACCCCCTTATCCTGTCCGTGTAGACGTCCCTTGCTATCAATCTCTCCATTCGGCTCCCTTTCGCTGTGGCATCGGTTTCAGAGTATTTTATCATTTTCATTTTTGCACGTGTAACACTATCACAATATCTAAAAAATCAATCTCATGCTAGTGTAACACTAGCACGATAGCTAATAAAACCATATCATGCACGTGTAACATTAGTATAATGACACATCCTCGCCAGCCGTTCGGCGATTCAACCGCCCGCGATCTCAGAACCAGGAGTCCAGGCTGCGCTGGCTTTTCCTCGACTTGATGCTCTTCCTGGCAGCCTCGATCCTGTCCAGGGCGCCCTCGACCCTCTCCCTCGTGAAGTCGTAACCCTCCAGCATCTCGACGACCGCCGCCCTGTCTATCTCGGACGGCTTGGTGGAGTAGCCGTCCGTGTAACTGCTGTTGAGGAAGATGTCCCTTATCTCCTGGTGGCAGGGTATGTCTATCGACAGGTGGGACATGACGCCCTCGAGGTCCCCGTGGCTCTTTATCAGTTTCAGGCTCTTCTTCGGGCCTATCCCCGGGATCCCGGGGTTGAAGTCGGTCCCGATCAGTATGCACATGTCGACCAGCTGCTCCCTCGTGACGCCTAGCGCCCTCAGGAACCCCTCCGAGCCGATGACCTCCGTCCTCACATCCTTGTACTGGTCCTTCCCCGGGACCTTCCTCCTGCCGGTGACGGTCATGTTCCTCACCAGGTTGGGGGTCCCGAAGAGGATCGAGTCGAAGTCCTGCGACGCCGACGCCCACACGTCCCCCTTGGAGCACATGTACGCGGCCTGGGCCTCGCCGTCCGCCGGCGCGTCTACCACAGGGAGCCCCAGGTACGTTATCAGCTCCTTCGACGACTCCCTGATCTCGGCGGTCATGCGGGACGTCTGCTGCGCCTTGGAGAACGCCTTCTTGAGGTCGCCCTCCTCGACCGCGTACTCCCATTCCGCCATGGCCTTGTCGCGCCTCTCCCTCCGCTCGGCGAGAGTCGCCGTCTTCAGCACGTGGGGAGCGCCGTCGAAGACGAAGGAGGGCTCGATCCCCTGCGATATCAGGTTGGAGGTCCTGTACAGTATCCCGGACAGGTGGGACGTCACCCTCCCGCTCCCGTCGCAGAGGGGGGACCCGTCCGGCTGCCTTATTATGGAGAGGAACTGGTATATCGTGTTGTAGGCGTCGACCGCCACGCTCCTCCCCTCCAGCTCCGACAGCTCCACCGCCTCCGGCTCGACCAGCCCCGACAGGTTCACTCCCATACTGCTCACCTCCCCGCGTCCGGTCCGTAGGCCTTCCAGAGGGCTATCTCCCTCCCCATGTCCGCCGCGCCGAAGAGGGAGCTGCCGGCCGCCAGCGCGGTGGCGCCCGCCTCCACGCACCTCCTCCCGGTCTCGCGGTTTATCCCCCCGTCCACGGATATCTCCAGCCTCGGGTTCTGCGCGTCGGCGTACTCCCTCACGCGTGCGATCTTGGACAGGCCCACATCCTGGAAGCTCTGCCCGCCGAAGCCCGCCTCCACAGTCATGATCAGGACGAGGTCGACGAGGTCCAGGTAGGGGTCCAGGCTCTCCACTGGGACGCCGGGGTTGAGGGTTATGCCGGGCATCACGCCGCGGTCCCTGATGTCCTCCAGGGTCTTCTTTATGTCCCCGCCGGCGTCGACGTGCACGGTGAGCATGTCGGAGCCCGCCTCCGCGAACTGCTTCACGTACCTCTCCGGCCTCTGGATCATCAGGTGGACGTCGAACGGCATCCCGGTGACCTTCCTTATAGACGCTATAACGGGCGGGCCCATGGTAATGTTGGGCACGAACGCCCCGTCCATCACGTCGAGGTGCGCCCAGTCCGCGCCGGCGGCCTCTATCCTCTTGATCTCATCCCCCAGCATGGAGAAATCGGCGGACAGCAGGGAGGGCGCGACTTTTGTCATTGGGGGTCAATAGCGCTCCTCTGATTTATATTTTCAAATGCGTCCTGCATGTGTCTGTATGTATGCTCAAAGTGATTCCGAAAGTCTGGACAGTACAAGGCGGTTCCCATCAATGGAAGCTGTTCTTCCGCCAATCCCGCCCTGGGCGCAGGAAGGTTCAGGATCCCGCCCGCTGACCTTGGCAACAGCTTTATCAAACAGTGAACTGTTCTTTATCCGCCGCCACTGCTGATGTAGAATCAGGCCGGATGAGCCACTGACGGCATGGGCATAATCCGGCGGGTCGGTGGGACGGACGCAATGGGGGAACAGCATGATCGTGTACCTGAACGTCAAAGCCCTGTCGAAACGCAGGCCGCTGATAGAGCGCATGCCATTCGCCATAGACGGGCCGGTCGCCACGTCCGACACGCTGGTCGAGTACATAGTGCGTCACAACGTTGACGAATACAACAAGAAAGCCGTGGACGCGCCCCTTTTCCCATACCTGACCGACGACAGGCTGGAGGACGGGGCGCGTGCCGGCAAGGTCGGCTTCGGCGATAGGAAGAACGAGAACGCGCAGGACGCGGACAAGGCCGTGGAGAACGCGCTGACGTGCTTCAGGGACGGGTTGTTCAGGATGTTCGTCAACGACGCCGAGGCGGGCCCAGGCGAGGGGCTGCAGATATCCGAGGGCGACGAGGTCACGTTCATCCGCCTGGCCATGCTCGCTGGGCGGCTGTGGTGATGTATGCGGTAAGGAGGGAGCGGAATGATCGATAAAGAGAAACTGTCACTTGGGGAGTATGACCCGCAGGCGCGGGCCCACTTGGACGGGATAATCAGGGGCGCCGTGTCTGGTGCCAGGACTATGGACGATGTGTTGGATGCAGGGCTCCGCGAGCTCTTCGAGGCGATGCTCCCGAAGGACGTGGCCGCTGACATGTGCGCCGCGGTGTCCCGTTTGGGAGAGTACACCCATGAGGAAGGCATCTACCGCCGTTCCTACCGCTCCCGCGACCCGGCGGACTACTTCGACCGGCTGGACGAGATGGCAGCCGAGATTTATTCGGATTGGGGGGGCTTCGACATACTTGCCCGCATCAGGGGGGAGGAGGCGCGGCAGAGCGCCGATGACCGTGGGCCGCCGTCCTCGTCGACGGTTTCCATGCTAGCCGCGCTGAGGATCGACCGGGGCGACGAGGCCGTCATCGGCACGGTGAGGGACACGATACTGTCGGACAACAACGCCCGGTCGGTGGGCCACGAGCTGATTCGCGGCGTGGCCATGAGCCACAACGCGGAGCTCCACGGGCTTATGAGGGACCTCCTGCTGGCCGCCAGGCTCCAGGAGGGGCTGCGGCAGGCGATCCTCGAGACCGCCGACGACGGCACCCTGGATTACTTCAAGATGATGATCGGGGCCGTGCTGGAGAACAACCTGCTGCGGTACTCGTCCGCGCTGCGGGCGGTCGGCGTGTACATGGGGCTTGGATACGACTACTCGGACAGGCGTGCCGTGGAGAGGCTTCTGAGGCTCGCCTATTCGTACATGGAGGACGACGCCGGGCGCGAGGCCGCCATTGGCAGCAAGGACTCGGTCCAGATGTACGCGGGGATGTGGGCGGAGTCGGTGTTCTCTATACAAGGCCTGAACGCGCGCATCGAAAAGTGCTTCCAGGGGGACAAGCACCAGAGGATGGTCGCCGCATGCTTCCTCAGCGAGGCCGGGAGCAAGGAGAACGGCGTGCGGCTGGCGGGGGGCGCCCTCGACGAGACGGACATGGACGCCCTGGCCCTCATATTCGAGAGCTACAAGCTGGGCCTAAGCGACGTCTCGGACAACTACTGGGGCCCCGACGACGAGATGGAGGTCGCACAGGACAGGTACCCACGGGCCCTGAGGGACGGGGCGGCCCGCGACAGGCATTTCAACCGGTTGGCGGAGGTGATAGGCACGATACCAAAATCGGGGCACACGGTGGACGGCAAGCCGTTCGACTGGTGCCTCTCGACGATGACGCGGGGGGACGTCTACGGGACGATGATGGTGCTCGCCGCCTACGACTTCGACGAGGGCAAACAGCGCCGGCTGATGGAGCTGTTCCACCTGGCCGAGTCGCAGAACAAGGTCGATTTCCTCAGTTTCTTCATTTCACGTGAGATAAACGGCGGCGGATTCGAAGGGGTGAGCAGGGACTTCCTCTTCGGCTGCCTGTCGGAGAAGAGCATGCCGGCGCGCATCCGCGCCGCGGAGCTGGTGAAGAGGCTCACGCTGGACGAGGGGGAGACCGCCATCGTCGAGGGGCTGCTCTCGCTGAAGACCGGCGAGATGCGCCAGACCGCCCTCGAGGTCATAATGGGCGCGGGCCCAGCCGCCGCCCTGTCCTCGGCACGGCGGCTCATCGCCGACAGGGACGAGAACAAGCGCCTCGCCGCGCTGGACATCCTCTCCTGGGCGAAGAGGTCGGGCGAGGTCTCCCCGGAGGCCCTGTCGGAGCTCCTCTCGTCGATGCCGGCAGTCACCGGGGCCGAGGCGATCCTGGTCGCCGGCCTGGAGGACGACACGCCGGCCGACCACTCGCCCGAGAACGGCTTCGGGCTCTACGACCCGTCCTATCTCCCTGAATTCCCGCCCATCGAGCGCGACGGCAGGTACGACCTGAAGGCCTTCCGGGGAATAGGCGCCAAGGACATGACGAGGGTGTTCGATTCGCTGAGGGCGCTGGTCGAGGAGCATGAAGGACACGCATACAGGGCCGTGTTCGGCTTCGGGGTCATAGACCATATGGAAGACGAGGCGCTCCTGCTAAGCGCCGGGAGCCCGATGGCCGACACGGAGGACAGCATCCTCGGCGACCAGGAGTTCCTCCAGATAGTGACCCCCTTCGCCGCCGACGCGGGGCCTCGGATCGAGGACTACGCCCTCGGCGACGTCTGGCGCGGCTGGTTCGAGGAGAACCGCGGCGACCTGCTTGCCATCGTCAAGGTGTTCTACGCATGCGAGGTGAGCGACTGGGAAGACGAGTACAGACCCGAGTACAAGCCCTTCGTAAACGACCTCATAAAGAAGCACCTCGGCTACGGCGAGATAAAGGAGTTCCTCGCCAAGGAACGCTCGAAGAAGCATTACTACCTCGCCAAGGACATCATCCGCATCCTCGTCAGCCGCGCCGCCGAGGGCACCGACGTGTTCCCCATATTCCACGGCATATTGGCCGATTTCTTCCTCTCGGTGCCCAAAGAGGACTGGGCGAGGCCGTGCGAGGCCGTCGACGAGCTCGGCCTCGGGCTCTCCACCAGGCTCGCCGACACCGACGAGCTCAGGACGCTCATCTACGGGATGAAGGCGTCCGCCCCCCTGGCGGTAGAGAGGCTCGCGCTCTGCTACGCCATAGGCGGGGCCTCCGGCGACCGGTACGTGGGGCTCAGCGTCGAGGACGTCGCCCGCGCCTTCGCGGACGGCGCGGTGGGGAGGGGCGAGCTGCGCCGCGCGGTGATGGAGATAGGCGGCGGCGAGGCGATAGGGTCGTACACGGGCCCGCTGTACTACCACCGCACGGCGGAGAT
>WRNL01000059.1 GCA_009776625.1 Methanomassiliicoccaceae archaeon
GGGGGCGCTGAGCGCCCCGCCGTCAGCTGCCGCCGGTCACGAAATCGTACAGCGACCCGTACCCGGTGAGCATGAGGATCGACTCGATTATGCACCCGAGCGCCAGCAACAGCAGGAGGGGCCACCAGTTGAATATCTTCCCGAACAGCTTGACTATGCTCTCCGCGAAATGCAGGATCATGTACGCCACCGCGCCGACGAGGAACGCCGCTATTATCCTCGGCCAGCCGGAGGCCAGGACGTCCAGAAGCGTGCCGGCCAGCCCGCCCAGCAACACGTAGACGAGCGCCATCACCAGGAGCGCCCCGATGACCGCGAAGTGGACCTCGCGGAACGGCCTTATCACGAGGGTGAACCCGGTGACCGCTATCAGGACGGCGGCGAAGAGGTTCCACTCCGTGTAGGAGGACACGCTCATCGCGACCATCAGGATGCCGAAGACCACCCCGAGCGCCATGAAGAGCTTGTATTTATTCGAGTGCTTGTCCTTGAGGTAGCAGTACACGATCAGCAGCGCGATCAGCCCGCCCACAAGGAGGATTGCCTCGGGCGCGTGCTCCGAGACGATTTCGCCTATGTCAGCCATGCCGGGTGATGCGGGTCGGACATTATAACCTTGACCCCTGGGGCGGCCGCCCCGCCGGCGTCAGGCGTACTGGAGGTCCTCCAGCCTGATGTACCTGCCCCCCAGCATCCTTGCGAGGTTCAGCGCGTGGTTTATCTTGCCGGGGATCAGGCTGGAGTCCACGACTATCCACTCCGTGCGCGGTATCCTCATCACGGCGGCCACCTTCTTGATCTCGATGGTCGCGTCCCTCCCCCTCTGGACCGGGTACGTCGCCTCGCCGTCGGTTATGAGGATGACGTAGCACCTCTCCTCGGTGTTCTTCCGGACGTAGTTGGTCATGTACTCCCTTATGAGCATCAGCGCCGGGCCGAGGGGGGTCCCGTCGCCCGTCACCGTGTTCTCCAGGATCTCGCATATGCCCTCGACCGAGCGGGTGAAGGGCACGGATATCCTCACCTCCCCCGTCCTGAAGGTCAGGAGCGCGACCTTGTCCCTCTGGACGTAGCCGTCCATGAGCATCGCCTTCACGCCGTTCTTTATGTCCTGCATCATCCCGCTCTTGACGAGGGAGCCGCTGACGTCCACCGCGAACAGGAACGAGCAGGAGTCCTTCTTGATCCTTATCTTGTCCCTTATGTCCTGCGGCTCGATGTTGATGCTCAGCCCCTTGCTCCCCCTTGACCGCTGGTACGGCGCGGCGGCGCGAACAGTCGCGTCGAACGCCGGATCCACAGACCTCCCGTCCGGTATCCTGAACCTGCGGTACCTGCCGGTCCGCTTGTCGGTCGTCATGTTCTTCCTCCTCCCGGCCTTCCCGGCTATCCTGTGCAGGCGGACGGCCTCGATGCTGTCCATGTCGTCCAGCCTGTCCTTGACCGAGCCCGTTATCTCGGCCACCGTGCCGAGGTTCTCCTTGACCTCCGACGTCCCGTCGTTGACGTACTCCTCCTTGTCCGGGTCCTCCTCCGCCCCTTCAGGCTCCTCCGGCACGGCGGCGGCCTGCGCCCCCTCGTCGGGGGGCGCCTCGGCAGGGGCGTCGCCCGTCAGCGGCTGGGCTACAGGAGCCGCCTTTGGGGACGCCCCCCTCCTGTGGAGCAGGCAGAGTATGGCGGCGTCCTTTATGTCCGCGTCGGAGACCTCGCCCCGCCCGCCGAGGGCGGCGAGGGCCTTCGCCACCTTGGCCACGGAGATGTCGGCGCGGTGCCCCTTGACGTCGAGGTCGAGGCACACCTGGGATATCTTCTCTATGTCAGAGCGCGTGATCCTCGTGCCCCCCAGGGCGCCCCTCGCGCGGGATATGCGTTCCAGCGCCTCGGAGCCGGCCCCCGACCGCGCCTCGGCGAACCCCTCGGGGTCTGCGTCGAACTCCAGGTTGGAAGCCGCGATCCTCGCCCTGTCCCCTGCGTCGCCCGCGGTGAAGGACTGGACGCAGATGTCGAACCTGTCGGCTATGCTGTCAGGGAGCGGCTGCTCGGCGGGGTCCATGGTCGCTATCACCGTCGTGCGGAGGCCGTACTCGGCGGATATGCCCTCCCTCTCGACGACCACCTTCTGCGACTCCACGCAGTCCATTATCGAGCTGACCGTCCTCGCGTCGAAAAGGTTGATGTTGTCTATGTACAGTATGTTCCCGTCCGCCCTCTGCAGGATCCCGTCCTTTATGGCGGCCCTGCCGAACCTGATGGCGTCCTCTATGTCCAGCCCGCCGAACAGCTGCTCGTCCGTCACGTTCTGCGGCACGTTCACTATCTCCCTGTCCGGGAGCATGCCGACGAAGGACCTCACGATGACGCTCTTCGCGGTCCCGGTCGGCCCCTTTATCAGCATCCCCAGGAGGCCGTCGTCCGCCGCCACGCACTCGAGCGCCCTCTTGGCGTCCCCCATGCCCTCCACGGCGGAGTAGGGGAGGCTGCGCCTCAGAAGTCCTGGAGGCATATCCTTAGTTCCCCGATGTCGAACTTGGAGTCCTCGAAGGGCTTCCTCTTTATGCGGTGCGTCAGGACCATGGGCGCGACGGCGGCTATGTCCTCCTTGTCCGCCCCCTCCCTGCCGTCCAGTGCCGCATGCGCCCTGGCCGCCCTCACCATGGTTATGTCGGCACGGTGGCCCTCCATCTCGAAGTACAGGGCGACGTGGGACGCCAGGGCTATGGTCTCCTTGTCGGGGGAGGTGCGGGACAGTATCCCCCTCGCCTCCAGCACGCTGTCCCTTATCCGCCGGGTCTCGTCGGCGAACGCCTCCGTGAACCCTTCCGGGTCCGCGTCGAAGGCCAGCCTCCTCTCCACTATGTCGGCCCTCGTCCGCAGGTCTCTCTCGCCGCGTATCTCCACGCAGAGGCCGAACCTGTCGAGGAGCTGCGGCCTGATGTCTCCCTCCTCCGGGTTCATGGACCCCACCAGTATGAACCTGGACGGGTGCTCGAATGATATCCCCTCCCTCTCCACGTAGTTCACGCCCATGGCCGCCGCGTCCAGCAGGAGGTCCACCATGTGGTCCTCGAGGAGGTTGACCTCGTCCACATAGAGGAGGTTCCCGTTGGCCTGCGCCAGCACGCCCGGCTCGAACTTCTTCTTCCCGGTCTGCAGCACGTGCTCTATGTCCAGGGTCCCGGCTATCCTGTCCTCGGTGGCGCTGAGCGGCAGCTCGACCACGCGCATCGGCGACCTCTCGCGCTCCAGCTCCGCCCCGGACGCCGCCGCCTCGGCGCAGTTCTGGCAGAGCCCCCCGCGGCGCCTCGGGTCGCAGTGGTACGCGCAGCCCCTCACGTGCTCGACCTCCGGGAGGACCTGGGCGAGGGACCTCACGGTGGTGGATTTCGCCGTCCCTTTCTCCCCTTTGATGAGGACCCCCCCGACGCCGGGGTCGGCCACGTTGAGCAGCAGGGCGGCCTTCATCTGCTCCTGGCCGACGATCGCGGCGAAGGGGAACAGAAGCTGTTTCTCTTTTGACATGAGGGTGTCGTATGCGTTCGATGATTAATTAGTTCCCCTGTTACGCCTACATACTTTCGGCACTTTCGGTCACTTTCGGCGACCTCCCCCCGGACCGCTTAAGTACCGAAACGGCAGGTATGAGTCATGGCGAGCGCATGGCGGAGGAGAATCATGCGGGTTTCGACCCCCTTCAGGGGGCCGACCCCCCCGACTACTACGAGTTCATAGGGATAGACTGGTGCGAACAGTGCAGGCGGGAGACCTGCTCATGCCCTAGGTACGTCAGGTCGCAGATGGGGACGGTGCTGTGGATGCACGAGGACATGGGAGCCATGATGGTGGCGGCCGAGGACGGCTCCCAGCCCTGGGAGATGGTCGGGCGGTGCTACCACGAGATAGACCCTGAGAGCGGCGTCGACTACGTCTACCAGCTGATGGAGTACATGACGGGGCCGCAGCACGGCTGCGTCTTCCAGGTGAGGAGGGTCGGCGACCGTTACACCCTGCCCGACGAGAACGGGCGCATGAGGGGCATGGGGTGGAAGCCCAGGATAACGTATTAATCATTGGATGTCTATGCCAACCCCATGGCAGTCAAAGACGACATCCTGAGCGTGATGAACAAGAGCGGGAAGCCGATGAGCCCCGGGGAGATAGAGAAGGCGGTCGGGGCCGGCAAGGCGGATTTCGAGAAGGCCTTCAAAGAGCTGAAGGCGGAGGGGGCGGTGGTCTCCCCGATCCGGTGCAAATGGGAGCCTGCGAAGGGGTGACCCGGCCCGCCCGCGAGGGCTACGTGGCTAACTGTACGCCGTGCCTTTATTAACCAACGGCGGCAGTCTATACCCCATGCCTACTGAAGATTTTGATGATTACGAGGGTACGCCAGAGTTCAAACAGTTTGAGGTCCTGTCCGTCATCAGGGACCTCCTTGTGGTCTGCAAGCAGATGATGCTCAGGGACCACGGGACGGAGCCCGTGTTCTTGGACGAGATACTGGAGATAGTGGAGGACAGGGCCGAGCGGCTCTGCCGCTCGATATTCGGGGGGGAGTGAGAGCCGGCACGCCCCGTGGGGCGGCCGGCGGGCGCCGCTCAGCTTGATGTCACCGACTCGCAGACCTTGGCCGCCTGGCCGCGGCGCCCCCCGTCGACGTAGTACACGTCCAGGAGGAGCAGCTCCCCCTCCAGGGCGGCGGCCATCCTGGTCATGAGCAGGGGCTCGCCGTCCTCCTCGACCGTCTTGTGCATGATGCATGCGGGGATCTCGGGGTCGCGCAGCGTCAGGGGCTCCCAGCCCTCCTCCCCCCGGGTGGCGGACTGCAGGAGGCTCCTGCTCTTGTCCACGATGTCGTCCCTCTGCTGCACCGAGATGGTGGAGGCCCTGATCGTGACGTCGTCGTCCCACCAGACCGACACGCCGTTCTCCTCCATGTCGTAGTGCATCATCCCGTCTCGGACGAAGCGCCAGCACCCCACGGACTGGCTGAGGGAGCCGCGTGCGTACCCCAGTTTCTCCTGGCTGCCGCCGCGGCGCTGGCGCGACCTCTCCATGAGACCGGGATGGGCGGCCTCGGACCACGTGCCGCCCGATAGCAGGGCGAGCTCCTCCCACTCGGGGGCGGGGTAGTCCAGCCCGGGGTCCATCGAGTACGCCTTCTCCAGGCAGGCGAGGGTCGCCGCNACCGCCTCGCGCTCGGCGTCGGTCTCCGGCGGCAGCCAGTTGACCTCGCAGTGTATCAGGTGCAGCGCGACGTTCCTGAAGAACGCCGCGTCCCGCTCCCGGTTCCACCAGACGAAGAACTCGGCGGCGGCGGAGGTGTCCTTCTGGGCCCTCTCGAAGAAGCCCCTCTCGAAATGCCCCAGCGGGCAGGAGGTGAAGCGCCCCGTGTCCGTTGGGATCTGGTCGGTGGTCATGGATATCGTGAGGTCCGCGTATCCCCCCTCCGCGCTCATCTCTATGACCTTCTCGCTGAGGTTCTGCAGCCAGTTCGCCATCTCCCCCTGCAGCTTGCCGAAGTCCCTGTGCTCGTAGTACCCGGTCTCGTCCTCCACGTCCGCCGGGGCGATGCCCAGCCCGTCCATGACGTCTATCAGGTAGGCGTGGTAGCCGGGGCCCGCGCTGTTCGTCCTGGCGGACACCTGCAGCATCCTGTCCTCCCATATGCAGTATATGTCCTCCTCGATGGGCGCGAGCCTTATCCGGAAGCCGTCCTCGCCGAAGTACGTCCAGGGCTCCCAGCCCGGGACGACCGACCCGACGCCCTTGAAGTAGTCCTCGTACACCCTCCTGTCCTTCGGCCTGCCCTTCCCGACGGGGAACCACATGGTGAAACCGGTGCCCATCGGCTCACCCCGTATAGCTGTCGGCGCGTTCCGTGTCCGTTATGAAGAACGGGTCGGCCTTGCGGATGCTGTCCGCCAGCTCCTGCGCCTTTCCTTCCGTCGCCATGTCCAGCTCCGGCTGCGTTATCCCCACCAGCTGCAGGAAGTCCAGCCTGCCGTGCAGGGTGTCGGCCCCCTGCAGCTCCGGGTCCTTGACCACCAGCAGCCCGGTGAGCTTGCTGTCCGACCCCGCCTTGATGGGATAGCCGCCGGCGGAGATGTACTGCATCGGCTCGAAGAACCTCTTCGACGTGAACGTGTAGCGGGCCATGTTCGCCAGCATGTCGATGGCCCACATGTAGTCCTCCTCCGCGCAGGGCGGCAGCCGGATGGTCATCTCGTACCCCCACCCGCTGAACTCCCCGCCGAACGACTCCGGGTCCGAGTAGAGGGCGGACATGCCGTACGTCACGATGTGCAGGTGCCCGTGCGCCGACTCGTACACGCTGTACCCGTCCAGGTACTGGTCGCCGCCCAGCAGCGCCCTCTTTTGCATCTGGGTGCCGTAGTGCCTCGGCTTCTGGTCGCCGTAGACGGGCCCGAGGCATGCGTCTATCGCATCCCAGCCGGGCGCCCAGTCGTCCTCCTCCGCCGCCTTCTTCTTGTACCCTTCCAGATCCATGGTCATTCCTCGTCCTCCCCCTCGTCCTCCCTGAGCACGCCGTCGTCGTCGCGGATGAAGGAGGAGCCGTAGGGGGCGGTGAGGAACGGTATTATCTCAGGGTCGTTGTTGGCGACCGTGTTCAGGGCGTAGATGCCGCTGTTGCCGGGCGTGTCCATGTACTCCTCGCTCTCGTCCCCGGCAGTGAACCGCCACCCGGAGTCCCAGTCGCCGTCGGGCTCCTCCCTGTACATGTAGCCGACCTTGCAGCCGTCCACGAGGATGCGGTCCGTGGCGAAGCATCCCTCAGCCTCGTCCCAGTGGAACAGGTCCTTCATGTCGGCCGCCTTGATGTGCCAGTCCTTCTCCGGCAGCACGTTCTTGCGGGCTGGGTCCACGACCATGTCAAAGTCCTCCGGGAACATGTTCTCCAGCGCCTCGGCGTTGTTCTTGACCTTGAAGTTCATCTCGTTCGCGTACAGCGGCAGCACCTGGTAGAAGTTGACCTCGTCCCCGTCCGGCATCACGCACACCGCCGATTCGGCGGGGAAGCAGTACGGGAACGTCAGCATCACGCCGCAGAGCCCGGTGTTGTCCGCGTACGGCTCCTCGTTCGACACCGTGTGGCCGTAGCTGAGCCACGTGTCGAGCTCGCCCGGCAGGCGGGCAAGCGACTTGATGCAGCGGATCGGCCAGTACCACCTCTCGTCCGGGTTCTGGAGGTCCCAGTCCGGGGGCAGGGCTATCAGGACCTCGGCCCGGTCGACCTTCTTGTCCCGGAGCTCCTCCGGCACGTTCATCCTGTGCGCGCCCATGCCCATGGTCACCAGCGTGTAGTAGTTGCGCTCGGGCGTCGGGTCGATTATGCACACGTCCACGTGTATGTCGGGGGACTCGATCTCGTGGAACACGTTCTCGAAGTCCCCGAACATGGACACGATGTGCTCCTCTATAGCCTCCAGCTCTTTCTCCGTGTACAGCTCCGGCAGCTGTTTGTTCTTGTCTTTCTTAGCCATTCTCTCATCTCCTCCTTTTTTTCTGAAACCGTTTGCCAATCCCGTCCGCCGCCCCTCAGCGCGCGACGTACCCGTCGTGGAAGTTGTAGTCCAAGCTCAGCTTGATCTCCCCTCCCTCCTCGGTCACGTCCGTGCCGCCCTCCTTCGCTTTGATCACGCCCCCGTACAGGGCGCTGACCGAGACGCACCATTGGAACGCCTCCTGGGCGGGGCCGCCGTCGAGCCATGCGCCCACCGCCTTCTCTATCATGTTGTACGATGTCACCTGCCACCTCGTGTATTCCTCCGTCCTGCCGTCGGCGGATATCGAGAACCGCTCGGGCATGACGACCTTGTCGAACGCACGGTGGGCGCACAGCTCCGGGACGAACCCGTGCAGCTCGTCGGCGAGGCATGCGTCCCCGGTCAGGCGGCGCAGGGCGGGAAACACCTCGTCGTACTCCGTATGGGCGTACATCTCGGCGGCGGCACTAACATAGCCGTCGATCTGCCCCTGCGAGTAGGGGTACGTGTCGCCCGGCTCCGCCCGCGCCAGGAAGAAGAACTGCTTGTGGGAGGCGAACCCGTCGCCACCCCACTCTGAGACGTGGCCCGCGAGTATCCCGCTGAGGGCCCCGCTGACGACGTCGTCCACCCTGCACTCGGCCGTCACGGTGCCCGCGCTCCTCGCGCCGTACACCTTCATGTACGCCACGCCCCTGCCGCCGAGGTGGTCGGGGACCGCCTGGCCGAGCAGTCCCCAGTAGAACCCGTCCGGCACACGGGGGTGGTCGCCTATCCCCACCAGGTCGCTCGCGAACACGTTCCACCTGCGGGAGCGCGAGTCGACGGCCTCGGCCACGGGCGCCCCCGACAGCATCCTCCGCAGGCCCTTGTAGAAGCCCATGTAGAAGCTGCCTATGGCGGTGGTCGCGGCCCTGCGGAAGTCGTCCCCCGTCCCGACGGAGCACTCGTAGAAGGACTCCCCCGACGGGAGGCCTATGTCCATGTGCAGTATGGCGGCGCATATCCCCTCGGCTCTGAGTTGGGGGTAGACGGACACCCACGCCCCTATGTCCGGCACGGATATCCTGCCGCCGTCCATGACCCCCCCGAGCATCTCGCGCATCCATCCGACGACGTCGTCGGCGCCCACCCCCTCGTCCGGGCCCCCGTCGTAGCATATGCAGTAATGGAGGAGCCCCTCGGCGGGCACCCTGGGGTCGA
>WRNL01000060.1 GCA_009776625.1 Methanomassiliicoccaceae archaeon
CGGCGGGCACGGGCCCGAAGGGGGACACGACGACAGGGGTGTAGCCGGCCCTCCTCGCCCTGTCGAAGTCCGCCGCCATCGCCCTGCCGTAGGGCTTGCCCCCCTCGTCGTAGAACAGGGCGGCCTTCCGCGTGGGGGGCTCGTACCTCTCCGCTATCCTGGACAGGTACCTGCCGAACACCGGCCTCCCCCTGGTCTCCGCCCCTGTGTAGAACAGCGCGCCGTCCCTGCTGATGGGGTCGTACCTCTCCAGGTACTCGTGGTGCCCCCCCAGCCGCCTGAGGGCGTCCAGAAGCGCGGGGTGCGCCCTGCACCTGGCCTCCGCCAGCTCCCAGAGGCGGCCCTCGAGGATGTGCCTCTTGACGAGTTCCAGCTCGCCCTTGATCTGGTGGAGGTTGTGCCTCGCGATGGCCCCCTCCCTCTCCTTCTTGCCCATTTTCCTGAGGTCTTCCAACGACAGGCCACGGCACGCCGGGCACCCGCAGCCGAGGGCCTGCATGTCCTGCAGGCGGCACGTGCCGTCGATGAACATCATCCTGTCGTCCCTCGCGAACTTGGCGTAGGACGCCGAGTCGAAGAGGTCGCACCCCATCAGCGCGGCGAGGGCGAGCACCATGGGGTGCCCGGCGCCGAAGAGGTGCACCGGCCTGCTCGGGTCGAGCCCTTTCTTCGACGCTATCACCACGTCGACCAGCTCGAGGTACCTGTACTGCTCCATCAGGGGGACCACGCCCCCTATGGGGTGGACATCCACGTCCATGCCGGCCATGCTCCTGGCGCAGGCCTCCCTCAGGTCGGGGAACACCGACCCCTGGACCACCCCGTTGATCATCATCCCGCCCTTGATCGCGCAGGCCTCCCGCGTCCTCTCGAGCGTCACCTCTATGGACCTCGCCGTCTGCTCCCTCGTCCAGTACGGCTCGGTGAACACGTCGAGGACAGTGCCGATATCTGCCCCGATGCTCCTCTGAAACCCGACCATCTCCTCGTTGGTGGCCCCGACATCGCCGTACATGTGGCTCTGGAACGTCCCGGAGTCGGTCATTATCACCCCTGGGAACCCCAGCATCTCGTGCAGCCCCGACTCCAGCGCCGCCGCTTTGAGGTCCGGCGTGTTCTTTATGATGTAGGAGTTCGTTATTATGGCGTCGAATCCGAACCCGTCGTGGAGCTCGCTCGGGGGCACAGTGCGTATCTTGGGGTTCACCACCGGGAGCAGCGCAGGGGTATCCAGCGTCCCCGACGGGGTCTGGAGCCTGCCTATCCTGGCGAGCCCGTCCCTTCTTATGATCTCGAACATCAGGCGGTAGATATGGTCGCCCAATTAAAGGGTTCTGTCCCCCAGGACGTCCGCATAGGCCTTCGACACGGCGTTCTTGACCAGGACATCGGGTATGTCCTCTATGACGCCCCTGTTCCATTCAAGTATCGGGCGGCCGAAGCTCACGATGCTCACCTTCCCGTGGTCGCAGGCGTCGTCCGAGTCGAGCATCTTTATATCCAGCCCGGCGAGGATGTCGGTTATGCTCTTGCCGTTGACGAACACCATGTTCGGCCCCTCCCCCTCGGAGACGGTCAGCTTCGCGGATATGTCCGACCTCAGCATCTCGTCCACGAGCCCTTTGAGGTAGTCCGACATCTCCTCCACCGACTGCCGCCTCAGGTTGTCGTCCTCGGGGGGCTCGGACGAATGCCTGTACTCTATGTCGATCATGGCCATATGGCATAATCGGGTTCATGGGTTAAAGCGTTGACGCATTGACGCAATGAGGCGTTGGGCCCCTGCGACGGCTGGACGTGAGCAGGGGCGTGGCCAGACGATAGCATTATATGAGCGGCACAGCCCTCATCGGTACGGTTCGGGTCGGGTCGCCATGGCGCTGTCTTCATCTGGAAAAATCCTGTTGGCCGTATCGGTCGCCGCCGTCGCATGCGCCGTCGTCGGCGCATCGGTCCTGGCGAACGAGGAGGGCCTGTTCGACAACGGGCCCTACACGGTCGCCGTCGTGTCCGACAACCCCTCCTGGGGGTCCGTGTCAGGGGGCGGGGTGTTCGAGAAGGGCGGCTACGCCCTCCTGTCGGCAACGCCGCAATACGGCTTCGAGTTCTCCGGATGGTACTCCGACGGGAGGCTCGTGTCAAGCGACAAGCAGACGACCCAGACGATCACCAAGGACATCACCTTCGAGGGCAGGTTCAGGCTGATCCACGACGCGTCCTTCACCGTCACGCCGGCCGCCGCCAAGTCGCCGGTGTCGGTCACCATGACATCGACCTACAACGTCGAGGTGAGCCAGCGGGCATGGGTCGTGGAGGACCTGCTGACGGGGGAGAAGCTGACCAACACGGCTGCCTCAGGGGGGAGCTATAGCTCGGTCTCCCTCAGCGTGACCAAGGGGAGGGCGCTGTCCATCACCCATACGGTGACGTACTCCGACGGGCAGAAAGCGACGAGCAACGTCGTGAAGGTGGTCGACGAGGATGTCGCCAAGCACTTCGCCTGGAGGTACCAGAAGGCCTCCTGGTACTCTTTCATAACCAACCTGCTCAGCATAAACAACGGCTCTGCGACGATGGACGTCCGGCTGTCCTTCGCGTGGTACTACGGCGCGTTGACCTCATCGGTTCCAAGAGGGAACGGCTTCAGCACGATCGACAGCTATGTGACGTACAACGACCCTGTCATCAGGAACATCGCGTATTACCTACAGAGCAACACGTCGGGCATGAGCGACATAGACCGCGCCGATTTCGTCCTGAAGTTCGTCCAGAGCCTTCCGTACCAGTACGATATCGACGGCAAGGGCAAAACAGAGTATTGGAAACTACCGGCGGAAACCTTATGGGAAGGCAGGGGCGACTGCGAGGACCACGCTTTCCTGTATGCGTCTTTGATGAAAGCGATGGGCTACAGGGTGGTGCTGCACCACGTTTATGTCTATGGGGAGGGGCATTTGGCGGTAGGCGTGTCTGTGACGGGGGGCAGCGGGACCTACACGAACGTGAACGGCGTGAGATACTATTACTGCGAGGCTACTGCCACGGATTCAGCGGGCTGGTTCGATCGTGCGGATGTGGGGTATATGCCGCCTGGAACTGTGATCTATAGAACATACACTGTATGAACATGACGCTTGGCTACGCTTGGCGGGGCAGTGGCGGTTTGGCATGAACGGATGGGGGCGGAACCCACACCAAGGCGGCACCTGTGAGGGGCGCGTCTCAAAAGCCGTGGACTGACACCTTTATCATCAACCTCTACATTCACTCCTCCATGTTCCGCATCATGAGCATAAGGGAGGATGACAGCAAGATGGTCATACTGATGAGGAACGACCTCAAGATGGGCAAGGGCAAGGCCGCGGCACAGGCGGCGCACGCGGCGGTCGTCTGCGCGCTGAGCATAAAGAAGAAGGACCCGGCGGCGTTCGACCGCTGGATGCTCAGCGGCCAGACCAAGATAGTCCTGAGGGTCGACTCGGAGAGGGACCTGTTCGAGTTCAAGGCCATCGCCGACGCGCAGGGCATCAACAACGCCATAATACGCGACGCCGGGAGGACGCAGCTGGAGCCTGGGACATACACCTGCCTCGGGCTGGGCCCCGACGAGTCCTCCGCCCTGGACAAGATAACCGGCGAGCTGAAGATGTTCTGAGGCCCTCTTGACGCGCTTTTATACAAGCACGCAGATACCCATAGCGGGGGAAGGAACGTGTTCAGTAAAAAGAGCCTGCTAGCATTGGCCAGCCTTATGGCGTTTGTCGGGACTATCGCATTCGTATCATTCAGCGGCGGCGCGGACACGAGCGGCGTAGGCGCGGCTGGCCTGGCCGAGGCGCTGGAGGGCGCGACCGGAGGGGACGTCATCACCATGTCCGAGGACGCGACCCTCTCGAACGACCTCACCATCAAGGCAGGGGTGACCCTGGACGATGGCGGTTTCTCCCTCTCGCTCTCCGGCAACATGACACTGGTCGTCGAGGGGGCGCTCGTCTCCTCCGGGGACCTCGATATCGGTTCCATGAGTTCGGCCATCGTGTTGAGCGGGGGGCTTGTTGCGATCGACAACGAAGGGCGCACGGCGAGCGTGACCGGGGCGTTGACGGTCCTCGAAGGCGGGACCCTCCGCATCGGCTCTAAGAAGAGCAGCGCCCTTGACTGCTCTGGGAACGGGGTGCTGACCGTCGAAGGATCCATGTCGGTGGGCGCTGGCACGTTGAACTCCACAGTGAGCATCAACACAGGTGTCGTCACTGGGAAGCTCCAGATATCCGACGGCAGCAGCTTCTATGTGCGTGTCGCCCTCACGGTGGGGGGCATCCCGACCCTCTTAGAGGAGAAGAACAGCGGCACGGCCGTGTCAGGGAAGGTGCAGCTCATGGGAACGGCATACGTGCTCGCCTACCGGGAGCCAGGCTTCGACGAGAACAACGTACGGTTCCCGACAGCCTCCACGACGTTCACCCTAAAGGGCATCGAGTACGCCAAGGAGTACAAGGACCTGACGGGCAACAAGCCGATAGTGTTCCCGGTCACATCCTACCTCAAAGACTACGAGATAGAAAAGGACGCCCAGAAGAGAGACGTATGGACGGATTACGACGGCAATGTGGTGACGGAGGCCTCAAACCTACAGATCGGGAGCACGAATCTCGGAGGTGCAGTGAGCCAAATCGGATACAATATCATCTTCGCAGAGGACAAGAGCATAAGATGGGTGGTGAACGACATAGTGAAAGAGAGCTCCCTCGAAGACACCCGCTCCTACAACGAGGAGGTGAAGGTGGGCGTCAGGTCCGCGCAGGGTTACTCCGACCTGCCGACCATATTCATGAACGGCGCCCCGTTCACCCCCGGATCCACGTTCAAGGTCATGGGCGACACCTCGTTCACCACGTCCAACAACCGCCCCCCGCCGGAGGAGGACATAATCGTCCCGCTGGTGATCATAATAGCGATACTGGGCACGATCGCGGCGGCGTTCTCGGTCGCGCTCAACGAGAAGGGCAAGAGGCTGAAGTGATCAGAGCGCGTGGAAATCCTTCATCGGCCTCACCGTGAAGTCCCCGCCCTTGGCCACCTTTATCGCCCCTACCGCCGCGTCCGCGCCCTGTATGGTCGTGAGGAACGGTATCTCCAGCTCGACGGCGAGCCTCCTCATCTTGTGCCCGTCCCTCACGGGCCCCGACTTCTGTGAGGAGGGCGTGTTGATTATCAGGTTTATCCTGCCCTCCCTCATCAGCCCCATGGCGTTGGGCTTCATGTTGTCGTCTATCTTGAACACGGTGGTGGTCTCCACCCCGTTCTCCCTCAGGTGGGTCGACGTGCCCTTCGTGGCATAGATGCTGAACCCCATCCCCGCCAGCTCCCTCGCCACGGGCAGGACCCTCCCCTTGTCCGAGTCGTTGACCGTTATGTACACCCCGCCCCCCGTCGGCAGCTTGTTCCCCGCCGCCGTCAGGGCCTTGTAGTAGGCGGTGTCGAAGTCCTCGTCTATGCCCATGACCTCGCCCGTGCTCTTCATCTCCGGCGTGAGTATCGAGTCCACCCCCGGGAGCTTCAGGAAGGGGAACACGGACGCCTTGACGGCGTAGTGGCCTATGCCCTGGTACCCGGACAGCCCGAAGTCCTTGAGGGTCTTGCCGAGCATGACCTTCGTCCCTATCTTCGCCAGGGGAACCCCCGTGGCCTTCGATATGAAGGGGATCGTGCGCGATGCCCTCGGGTTCGCCTCGATCATGTATATCTCGCCGTCCTTGACCGCCAGCTGGAGGTTCATCAGGCCCTTCACCCTCAGCGCCCTGGCCACCTTCTCCGTTATCCCCACTATCCCGTCTATGGTCCCCTCGGACAGCGTGAAGGGGGGGAGGACCATGGTCGCGTCCCCCGAGTGGCACCCTGCGTACTCTATGTGCTCCATTATCCCGCCGATGTACACGTCCTCCCCGTCGGAGACCACGTCCACGTCGACCTCCACCGCCTCCGTGAGGTACCTGTCCACCAGTATGGGGTGGTTCCTGGACACCTTGACGGCGGTCTCCACGTAAGTCTGCAGCTCCTCCGTCGAGTAGACGATCTCCATCGCCCTCCCGCCCAGGACGTACGACGGCCTCACTATGACCGGGTAGCCTATGGACTCCGCTATCGCCCTGGCCTCCTCGAAGGAATGGCCCGTGCCCGACTCGGGCTGCCTTATCCCGAGGTCGTCCATCAGCTCGGAGAACCTCCTCCTGTCCTCGGCGACGTCCATGTCGTCCGGGCTGGTCCCCAGCACCCGGGCCTTCGTGCCGGCGAGCGCCCTGTCCAGGTCCACCGCCAGGTTGACGCTCGTCTGGCCCCCGTACTGGACGATCACGCCGTCTATGCCCTCCGCCTCGATGACGCCCAGCACGTCCTCCAGCGTTATCGGGTCGAAGTAGAGGCAGTCGGAGACGTCGTAGTCGGTGGACACGGTCTCCGGGTTGTTGTTGATTATGACGGCCCTCACGCCCTCCTCCTGGAGGGCCATGACGCCATGGACGCAGCAGTAGTCGAACTCTATCCCCTGCCCGATCCTTATCGGGCCTCCGCCGACGATCATCACCTTCTCCCGGGCGTCGCCCGCCCCGGCCTCGCTGGAGGCGCCGTATGTGGAGTAGAAGTACGGGGTCGCGGCGGCGTGCTCGCCGGCGCAGGTGTCGACCATCTTGTACACCGGGGCTATGCCGGCGGCCCTCCTCTCCGCCCTTATCTCCTGCTCGGGCCTCCCCGTCAGCTCGGCTATCTTCTCGTCGGAGAAGCCCATGCGCTTCGCCTCCCCTAGGAGGCCGGGGGACAGCGGCCCCTCCGTTATCCTCCTTTCCATGGCGACGATGTTCGCCAGCTTCCTGACGAAGAACACGTCCCATTTCGTGGCGTCGGCGACCTTCTCCGGTGCCCAGCCCCTCCTAAGCGCCTCGCCCATGGCGAATATGCGCCTGTCGGTGGCGCGGTCGAGCTCGGCCGCTATCTCCTCGTCGGTCATGTCGACGCCGTCGAGGCCCTTGACGCCTATCTCGAGGGACCTCAGCCCCTTGAGGATCGCCTCCTCGAAGGTGCGCCCGATGGACATTATCTCCCCGGTGCTCTTCATCTGCGTCCCGAGGTGCCTGTCGACGGTCCTGAACTTGTCGAATGGCCAGCGGGGTATCTTGACGACCACGTAGTCTATGGCGGGCTCGAACGCCGCGTAGGTGGTCCCGGTTATGCTGTTGGGTATCTCGTCCAGGGAGTAGCCGAGGGCGACCTTGGTCGCCACCCTGGCTATGGGGTACCCAGTGGCCTTCGACGCCAGCGCCGAGGACCTGGAGACGCGGGGGTTCACCTCGATCAGCCTGTACTCCCCGTTCTCGGGGTTGAACGCGAACTGCACGTTGCACCCGCCGTTTATCCCGAGCGCCTTTATGACCTTCAGGGAGGCGGCCTTGAGCCTCTCGTGGTCCCAGTCCGACAGCGTCAGGCAGGGGGCGCACACTATGCTCTCCCCCGTGTGTATGCCCATGGCGTCCAGGTTCTCCATGTTGCACACGATTATGCAGTTGTCCTCGGAGTCCCTCATCACCTCGTACTCGTACTCCTTCCACCCGAGGACGCTCTCCTCCACCAGCACCTGGTGTATGCGGGAGTACGCCAGCCCCCTGGCGCATATCTCGACGAGCTCCCGCTCGTCGTAGGCTATGCCGCCGCCGGTGCCGCCGAGGGTGTAGGCCGGCCTGACCAGCAGGGGGTACTTCCCTATGAACGCCGCCGCCTCGAGGGCCTCCTGTATCGTGTTGACGCTCCTGCTAAGGGGGACGGGCTCCCCTATCCTCTCCATGGTCTCCTTGAACAGCTCGCGGTCCTCCGACATGGCGATGGCGTCCGGCTGGGTCCCCAGCAGGGACACGCCCAGCCTCTCCAGCTCCCCGCTGTCGGCGAGCTCCGAGCATATGTTGAGGGCGGTCTGCCCGCCCATCCCGGAGAGGATGCCGTCAACCCCCTCCCTCTCGATTATCCTCGCCACGACGGACGCCTGGAGCGGCTCTATGTACACGCTGTCCGCCGTCTCGGGGTCGGTCTGTATCGTCGCGGGGTTGGAGTTCACCAGAACAGTGCTATAGCCCTCCTCTTTGAGCGAGCGGCACGCCTGGCTCCCCGAGAAGTCGAACTCGGCCGCCTGGCCGATGACTATGGGGCCTGACCCGATCACCATCAGCTTCTTGTACGGGCACTTCAAGCGCTCCCCCCCTTGACCGTTTTGACGAACCTGTCGAAGGGGAGCGGCATGCCCCCCGGCGTGGGCGACGCGGAGGGGCGGTACATCGATGTCTGCAGGGGGAGGCCCCTGTGCCTGGCCCCCTCCGCCGTGCCGTCGTTGACGTTCACCTGGTCCACGACCATGTCGTCCCCGGGGCGGTGGGGGTCCACGGCGAACCCATGGTTCTGGGACGTTATCAGCACCCTGCCTTCGTACCTCACGGGCTGGTTGCCGCCGCGGTGGCCCGCCCTCATCTTGTGGGTGGCGCCGCCCATAGCCGCGGCCACCACGAGGCCCCCGAGGCACATGCCGAACACCGGCATGAGGGGCGACAGGTCGGACACCGCCCGCGCCGCTGTCGAGAGGATGGCCGGGTGCGACGGGTCGCCGGGACCGTCGGACACGACGAGCCCTTTCACCTTATGGGCGGATATCACGTCCGCC
>WRNL01000061.1 GCA_009776625.1 Methanomassiliicoccaceae archaeon
AGGAGTTCGTGTCGGGGAGGAGCGTGTCGATCGAGGTCATCTGCGACGGCGGGGACGCAAGGCCGTTCGTGACCACCGAGGTGGTCCTCGACGGCGGCTACGACTGCAAGAAGGTGGTATGCGAGCCGGGCATCCTGCCCGAGGACGACGACCGCCTCTTCGCGGACATAGGCAGGAGGGCGGCGGAGGCCATGGGCCTGAGGGGCCTGATGGACGTGGAGGCCATATACACGGAGAAAGGGCTGAGGGTGCTGGAGGTGGACGCCCGCATACCCAGCCAGACGCCCGCGGCCGTATGGGCGGCCACCGGCGTCAACATACTGGAGGAGCTCGTGCACTCTTTCTTGGGGGAGGAGACAGGCAGGAGGAGCAGGGGCGAGTGCTCGGTGTATGAGCACTACCTCGTGGAGGACGGCCGCCTGACGACCTGCGGCGAGAAGAGGTTCGGGGCGGTGACCCGGCCGAGGCTCGAGGAGGGGTTCTTCGGGTCGGACGACGCGATAACGGACTACCTCCCCGGGAAGGACGTGTGGAGGGCGACCGTGATAACGAAAGGGAGGAGCCCCGCCGAAGTCCTGGAGAAGAGAAAAAGGTTCATTACGGATGTGATGGATGAGTGTGGGCTGGAAGAGTACATCGACAGGTCCCCGAGGATGGTATAATGACAAGACTGACTGACGGCATGGTGAAGGACATAATAAGGTCCCTCGACAGCGCGAACGAGATGCTGATCGCCCTCACGGGGATGGACACGGTGGAGCTGGCATGCGACGCGGCAGGGATCACCAAGGACATGATAGACCTCGACGGCATCAAGGTCGGCATCGTGCCGGTGACGTCCGGGAAAGGGATAATCACCAAATTCTCGGAATCCGTCGCGGAGATTGTGCGGAGGCTCGGGATGGAGGCGTCCGTCACCCAGGCGGCGGACGTGACGGGGCTCGCGGAGGCCCTCTCCGCGGGCGCGGAGATAGTGTTCATGGCCGACGACGTCACGTTCATGGCCATCAACACCAAGAACGGCAGGTTCTCCAACAACTCCTACTGCACCGCCGCCGGCTACGTATCCGCCCTCAAAGGGGCGGCGGGGGGGCTCGACGGCAAAGAGGTGCTGGTGCTGGGCGCGGGCAGGGTGGGCGCCATAGCCGCCCGGATGATGACGGGGATGGGCGCGGCGGTCACCGTCTACGACATCGACGAGGAGAGGGCGAGGGCCCTCTCGGAGAGCATCCCGGTCAAGGTGGCGGCGGACGTGAACGCCGCGCTCATCGTGCACGACCTTGTCCTGAACGCCGCCCCCGGCGCCATCGACGGGAGGTTCGTGAAGGAGGGGGCGATAATATCCTCGCCGGGGATACCGTTCCCCTTCGACGGGCTCGGGATCAAGAGGGCCGGGACGATAATAAACGACCCCCTCGACATAGGCGTGGCGGTGATGGCGGTCCAGTGCGCGTCGTTCTCGAGGCTCAGGCGCCAAGACGCCGCGCACGGAACTTGACAGCCCACAGGGGCCCCCATGAGCGGCGGTCGCGTTCTACCACACAGGCCTGCGGCCGGTGTCGCGCACATGAGGTGCCGACCACAGCCAGCCATGCTCCGTGCCGCGTCCTCGCTGAAAAAGTATATCCCAATAGACACGATACGGCGGAACGTGACCGAGCGGTCAAAAGCACGGAGGAAAGATGGCGGCTGACGAAGGGGACAACTCGCTGACAGGGGGAGTAACGCAAGAGGTGTCGTCGTTGAACCTACCAGATAAGCTGTTTACAGACCTGGCAGATATAATCGAAAGCCGTAAACAGGTCATGTACCGCCAAGCGAACAGCGGAGCAGTTCTGATGTTCTGGGAGGTCGGCACTAGAATAAACGTAGAGTTACTCAGGAACGAGCGGGCGGAATACGGTAAGCGAATTGTGGCTACACTGTCTTCACTGTTGGTGGAAAACTACGGAAAGACGTTTGACATCACGAATCTACGCCGTATGATGCGTTTTGCGGAGAGGTTCAAAGACCCAGAGATTGTGGCAACGCTGTCGCCACAATTAGGCGGTCCCACTTTGTGGAACTTTTGCCACTAAAAACAGAGGAAGCTAGGCTCTATTACGCAGAGGAGGCGATAAAGCACAGGCTAGGCGTCCGTGACCTGAAGCACATGATATCCCGGAAAGCGTACGAGCGGCGGGAGATAGCAAACCTGGAGCTGTCAAGCCAGTCGGGGGTGCCGTTCAACGCGTTCAAGGACCCCTACCTGCTCGACATCCTAGACCTGAAGGAGAACTACCTGGAGGCGGACCTGGAAAAGGCGATAGTGGCCGAGCTCGAGAAGTTCATCCTGGAGTTCGGGCACGGCTTCTCCTTCGTGGCTCGGCAGAAGCGGATCACGTTCGAAGGGCACGGCTATGTCGTGGACCTCTTGTTCTTCAACCGCGAGCTGCGCCGCCTGGTCGCCGTGGAGCTGAAGCTGGGCGAGTTCAAGATGGAGTACAAGGGGCAGATGGAGGGGTACCTGCGCCTGCTGAACAGGCTCGAGAGGAAGGAGGGCGAGGAGCAGCCGATCGGCATAATACTATGCACCGGCGCGAATCGCCATATGGTCGAGCTCTTAGAGATGGACAGAGCGGGGATAGCGGTATCGGAGTATTGGACGGAGCTGCCGTCCAAGGAAAGGTTCGAGAACAAACTGCAGGAGATCATGACGGAGGCACGGGAGCGTCTGGAAAGGCGCGGCCTTCATGCCAGGGGCGAGAACCCGAAGCGGCCACTTTATTTCATAGAGCCGAAACCTGATGACTACCCCGACGAGGACTGAGTCGTTGCGGGGGGTTTGGAGGGACGGGGAGAAGAGGCTCAAGGCTACGTTCGGGGAGCTGGCAGGGGGGTTCAGCTGCCGCCCCGATGCGGAGCGGGCGCTGGAGACGGTGGCTGCGGAGTGCGCCCCCATGGCGTACGACGCCTCCACCCTGTACAGGGCGTCGTCGTAGTAGGAGTTCGACGAGGATGCCGCGAGGCGGATGGGCGAGGGCCACGGGGCCCATGTGCCGATGACCAACCTCCCGAGGTTCGAGGAGGCGCGGGCCAACCTCTGGAACGGCGCGACGGCGGAGGGCGTGGTGGCGGCCTACCTCGGGGGGCACAAGACCCGGCACACCTTCCGGCCCATGAAGTCTGGCATGGGCGGGGGGTCGGTCTGCCCCACACCCCGGAGCGGGAGAACGCGAAGATGTTCGTTATAGGCGTGGCGACGATCATGGTGAACGTTATAGATGCCGCCCTCGCCCGGATGCTGGGCAGGCGGACGACGGCATGGACGCTCTGCAGGCGGATGCTCTGGTCACCGTGACCTACCGCCGCTGGGAGGGGCGCATGGCCGTGCGCGGGCGCAAGGGCGCGGCGAAGGAGCTGTCCGGGTACATGGACGCATTGGGGATTTCTCAAAGCCTGCTTTTTGGTAGTGGCGAGGAGTGACCGGGTCCGTGGCACGGGCACGTTTCAGCTAAGGCTATGGATTCCGTCAAATGAGTTGAGGGATTCACGTTATTGGGGACAAATGGCATATATATAACGAAATCGAATTGGGGGGAGGAGAACAATGCCGCCGATGAAAAAATGGCTTGAGATCTACGAAGAGAAGAAACCCTTGCTGACATGCGAGGACGACTTGAACGCCTATTTCACCGCCTCCGAGATCGCAGGGAAGAAGCTGGACAGGCTGAGTATCGGCACGGTCTCCCTGCCGTCCGGCGAAGTCATCGCATGCGACCCTCTGGCAGGGATGGGCCCCCACAACAAACCATACTTCATGTCCGTCCCGCCCGGCGAATACGAGGTCGTGCTCTCTGTGGTCGTGCCCGGCGAGAGCGGTGATTGCGCCAGGTATGCGGCCGCATGCGTCCGTTTCTCCGACGTAGAGGCCGCCCGCTACGAACTGGCGCTGACCGGCAATGAGGACCTATCGGAGCTCAAGGAAGGAGAGTTCTTCGGCTTTGCCGTAGATGCCGGGCTCGCCTGCGTGTGCGACGTGCTGACACGCGACGCTTTGGTCGCCTACGAGAAAGAGCGCCGCGGATCGGGGGGTTGGGACAATCTGTACGATGATTGCCTGGCCAAGTTGATGGCCGAAAACTACCGAAATCATCCGTTGCACCAACGTGAGGGCGGAGACTGGCTAGACTGGCAGGTTCCTGGCACGGGTTACAACATGCCCATATTCCAGAGCGGTTTCGGCGACGGGTACTATCCGGTATGGTTCGGGTACGACGAAAATGGCGACATATGCTCCCTCGTGATGCAGTTTATCGACATACAGAGGACCTATGCCAACGCCGACAAAGGGCAAGGGAAGACCGTTGCGACAGGTGGGATGCGCGGGTTCATCGAGGGGCTTTTGGACAGTGGGGGCATGCCGGGGCCGATAACCGGCGCGGCTATGAAACTGAGCGACTTCGATCCAGCGTCGCCGAAGGACATGTCGCGTTTTCAGGATCTGCTTTATTGGCTGTTCATCTTCGATCGGACGGACGAGGCCTTGGAGCTCACAGAGTTCGTGAAAGACCTCGCCGTGAACATCAGCAACGATCCCTTCCTGACGCATTGCCTGTGCATCCGTTCCAGGTTGCTGCGGGAAAAAGGCAGCGCAGAGGCAGATGACGCCCTCGCCAGCATACGCGAATACTATGCAGGGGAGCAGAAGTTGCTGCGGCGGCTTTTGAAAGGCTCCCTGTTGAACGACGACAAGGTCAAAGCCTACGAGGATGAGGGCAACATGGAGAGGGCTAACGCATGGAGGATCAACGGCTGGGGCTGGTTGTTCTTCATACGCGAGATGGGCGGCAGCAAGGAGTTCCCCATAGAGGAGGCCGAGCGGAGGATTATGGAAACGAAAGGGATCCTACGCGACGCAAATAAAGGGTGATGCCGCAGACGCATAGACAAGGCCAGCCTGATTTGCGGTTTCATCAAACGCCGTGAAAAAATATAAAAGGTGTCCAAAATACAGCCGCGAGCGACAGGTCGGGCGACATCAACGGCATACCTCTGACGAGGCTGAAGGTTGTAATGGATAAATATCCGGACATGGTAACAGCCNNTATGAGGATCCTGATAATCAACGGGTCGCCCAGGGCNGACGGCAACACGTCCGAGCTCGTGAAAAGGTTCATAGGGGTAGTCGGCGGCCGTGCGGAAACCGAAGAGGCGCGCATATTCGACATGGACATCAGAGGATGCAGGAACTTCGGCGCCTGCCAGAGGGCAGTCCTGGACGTGCACTGTGCGGTCGGCGACGACATGGCAGGCCTGTACGACAGGTTCCTGTCGTGCGACGCGACGGTGATAGCGTCGCCCATATACATGTGGCAGTTCACCCCCTGCACCATGGCGTTCCTCAGCAGGCTGCACTGCCTCTGCCGCTCCGAGGACTTCTCCTACAACGCCATGGCGGGGCGGAGGGTCGCCGCCCTGGTGACGTCGGGCGCCGAGGAGTCGGTCGCCGATTACGCCATGAATGGGCTCAGGGATTTCTGCGAGTTCTTCTCGGTAAGGTACGAGGGGGACGCCAGGGCGCCCTTCGCGACTAAGGACGGGATATCGTCCGGGGAGCACGACGGGAGCCTGAGGGCCCTCGCCGAGAGGATACTGGGGTGACGGTCAGTCGTACTCTCTGTTGTCGGTCACATGCTGGGCCTTGCCCTCGAACCTCTTCAGCGTCCCGGGCAGCACCAGCCTAACCTTGGTGCTGATGTTCAGCACGTTCTTGAGCCTTTCCTCCGTGCGCCTGGACATCCTCCCCAGCTCGACCATGTCGTCTGTCAGGGAGGATTCGTCCAGCTCCACCTCGACCGTCATGTCGTCCATATAGTTCCTGGTCTCCAGGGTTATGTGGTAGAACGCGCTCAGCTCCGGCATCTCGCCGATGACGCTCTCTATCTGGGAGGGGAACACGTTCACGCCGCGGACCACGAGCATGTCGTCCGTCCTTCCGGACAGCCTCATGAGGCGGGGGTGCGTCCTCCCGCACTCGCACTTCTCCCACTCGAGCGCCGAGATGTCGCCTATCCTGTACCGGATGAGGGGGAACGCCTCCTTCTGCAGCATGGTGACCACGAGCTCACCCCTCTCCCCTTCGGCGCACTGGTCGCCGTTCTTGTCGAGTATCTCCATGTAGCACAGGTCGGCCCAGACGTGCGCGCCGGACTGCCGCTCGCATTCCAGGAAGGAGGGCCCGTAGAACTCGCTGGCGCCGTAACAGTTGTGCACCCGTATCCCGGTCTTGTCCTGTATCTTGACCCTCATGCTCTCGGACCACGGCTCCCCGCCCGCTATCGCGAGCCTGACCCTCGTGTCCCTCCTCATATCGACCCCCATCTTCTCGCAGGCGTCCGCGAGATGGAACAGGTAGGAGGGGGTCCCCGCGAACACCGTCACGGGGAGGTCCATCATGAGCTGGATCTGCCTGCTCGTGTTCCCGGTGCTCGTCGGCAGCACCGCCGCGCCGATCCTCTCCGCCGCCTTGTGCACCCCCAGCCCCCCCGTGAACAGGCCGTAGCCGTGGCTGTTCTGTATCAGGTCGTTCCTCGTCACCCCGAACGACGTCATCCCCCTTGCGAGGGATTCCGCCCAATCGTCGACGTCCTTTCCCGTGTACCCCACCACGGTCGGCTTCCCCGTGGTGCCGGACGAGACGTGGATCCTGGCGAAGTCCTCGTACGGCCTCACGAAAAGGCCGTCGGGGTAATTGTCCCTGAAATCGGCCTTCTCCATGAACGGCATCCTCCGGAAGGCCTCGAGGTCGGTTATGTCGGCGGGGGACACGCCGGCGGCCTTCATGCGGTCGTGGACGAACTTCGACGTGTCGTACATTGTGCGCACCTGTTTCTTCAGGAGGCCGAGCTGCAGCCTCTCCAGCTCGGGGCGGGGCATAGTCTCTATCTCTTTGTTCCAGAAGGCCATCTTATCACTTTGACGTGCTATCTCTTGTCACGCTTTATAGAGACGTCGTTTATAAATCTACCTGACAGGCGACCGCCTCTTCGCGACCTCCAGGTTTGGGCACGCCCCAGCATACGCCGGGGACACGGGGTCAGGGCCTGAGGCATCCGATGGGCACGACATGCACCCCGTCCTCGCGGGTATAAGCGTATTTCGTCGCCGTCACGACGGCCAGGAACGAGGGGCGGCCCATGGCCTCGCTCTCCACTTTGTCCTTTATCTTGAGCAGGCTCTTTGCGGCGGCGTCGACCATCAAGGACCCGAGCTTCACTTCGACCGCGCCCCACTTCCCGTTCTGAAGATGGACCACTGCGTCCGCCTCAAGGCCGTCGCTGTCGCGGTAATGGTATACGCTCCCCCTCTGTGAACGCGCATACACCCTCAAATCCCTGATGACCATCGACTCGAAAAGAAGCCCGAATGTACCCGTATCCCTCAAAAGGTCCTCTGCGGAAGCCCCTAAAAAATACGCGGCGATCGCCGGATCCGAAAGATGTCTGGTGACCGATGTCCTGATCGTTGATTTTGAGCGTAGCTTAGGGGTCCATGCGGGGAGATCGTCGGTCACGTATATGTCCCTCAGGACCTTCTCGTACGCCCTCAGGGTGTTGATGTGCATGGCTCCGCTTTCCTTCTTTTCTATATCAGCAAGGATCGAGGTGTACGTAGCGGGCGTAGAGGTGTTCCTAGACAATGATCTGAGCAGCCGACGCATCTTTTCGCCGTCGCGATCCGTTCCGTCCGCTGTCCTCACCTCGGATTCCAATATTGCCTCGCAGTAACCTTCTACATGGTCGTATGCGACGGCTGATCCTTTCCCGATCGAATTGGGCCATCCGCCGCGAACAACGATCGCAGCCACATCCTCTATGGAATGGGGGGAGACGCCGGAGACCTCCGTTCCAGAGAACATTTCGGACAACGGGGCCTCGCCTGTTGAATCGCCTGATTCGTACAGGCTCATAGTGGACATCTTCATCCGGCCTATCCTCCCGGCGCCGGAGTGTCTTATCCCTGATTTGTCTACCGCGACGGATCCCGTGAGGATGTACAGCCCTTCTTCGGACAGTTTGTCAACACAGTGCCTTACCGTATCCCAGAGGTCCGGTTCCGTCTGCCATTCATCGATCAGGCGGGGGTTCTCTCCTTTGAGAAGGCGGGAAGGTTTGATCTTCATCATCCGCTTATACTCTTCCGCCATGTTCAGGTCCTGCATGTAGATCGCACTCTTCGCGACCTGCTCCGCAGTTGTGGTCTTGCCGCACCATTTCGGCCCTACAATTGATACGGCGCCGAACGCTTCTAATTTACTTTTAAGCTCTTCATCAGCTATTCTCGGCCTGTATTTTTTCATCCCTTTCTCATCTTTATCCAGATATTTATAATTGTTGCAGTTGTGGACATTTTGTTGTTGCAGTTGTGGACATTTTGTTGTTGCAGTTGTGGACATTTTGTTGTTGCAGTTGTGGACATTTTGTTGTTGCAGTTGTGGACACTTCCTTAGCCGCCCCTCTTTCATATGATGCATGAGGTCGCTGAACCCCATAGCCGGGGTCACAGCATATGCTAAAGTTAAAAGAAGCCCCGTCAGTCATAGGGCGGGCGGCGTACGGGGGGCGTCCTCTCTCCCAACGAAGGCAATCGTTGAGGCTCCCCCCCCCCCC